>CAYUTE010000058.1:0-1725 GCA_964447545.1 uncultured Eubacteriales bacterium | reverse complement strand
TTTTTTCGCATTTCAAATAAAGAAGATGCCGAGGATATTTTGCAGGAAACCTATTTATCCGCATTTCAAAAATTTGATAATCTTGAAGACGAAGCCTATTTCAAATCTTGGTTAATAAGCATTGCTAAAAATAAGTGCAATGATTATTACCGAAAAAATAAAATTGATATTGTTGATGGTATTGATTTGAATATGCTTGTTGGCAAATCGGGCGTCGGTGAACGGCTTGAGTTGCTCGAAATTATCAATTCGTTGGATGACAGTTATAAAGAGATACTGAATATGTATTATTTTGTCGGCTACTCTCAGGAAGAGATTTCAAAACTACTCAGTATTCCCATTGGCACTGTTAAAAGCAGACTGTACACTGCAAGACGTAATTTTAAATCAAAGTACACATATACACAGACAGCTGAATTAAAAGGAGAAACTAATATGTTATTACCTGAAATTATGCCAAAATATATTATTACAAAAACAGATAAATTGCCGTTTGAGGTTAAGTGTGAAGAACTTATGGGCTGGCTTATTGTTCCCAAACTCAATGAAAAAACGGAATGGGCATTGTACGAACAGCCAAGCGGAAAGCAAACGGAAAGGGTTGAAATGGAGGTCGTCGGAAAGGCTTCGGTTCACGATATTGAGGGAGTCGAAATTATAGCCAAAGAACATAATCCTGTCGAACCTAACAGATTGGACTTGAATTCTATTGCAGAAAGAAGATTTGTTGCACAGCTGACAGATACTCATTGCCGTTTTCTTGCAGAGAGCCACAGGAAAAACGGCATTACCAAATACTATACTTTTTTGGATGATAATACGTTCACAAAAAATTGGGGTTACGGTGAAAATAACTGCGGTAAGGAAACTAATCTTTCTGCAAAGGGTATTATAAAATTGACTGATAAAGGCATTGTCTGTGATGTTAGTGCAATGGATATTATCGGAAGATATACAGTAGAAATTAAGGGCAAAGAGTATGATACGGTTTGTCTGATGGATGTTGAAACCTATGATAAAAACATTGTAACCGAGCAGTATATAGACAAAAACGGCAGAACGGTTTTATGGCGCAGGTTTAATGCTGATGATTGGAAATTTGAAAGGTATAATCAGCTTTGGAGCGATAAGCTACCCGATAACGAAACAAAAATTGTAAACGGCAAAACGTATGTGCATTGGTATGATTGTATAAGCGATTATATAATGTGAAAAAAACGATTAAGGCTCCCTTAATAAAACGAGGGAGCCTTGATACTGTATATAAATCCCCTTTCCTCCCTCGTCAGAGGGAGAAATAAAAGGTAAGCACCTTTTTAGTTTATGACATTGAAATAACAGAGAGCCTTAGGCAATCATTTAACCGCACAGTTCAATATATTTATATTTCCCCTGATTTTTCTTTAGTAAAAGGGAATATTCAACGATTTTATTTACATATTCTTTCTTTACTGCCTCGTTAAGTTTTGACATCCAATCTCTTTTGTTAATCTGCTTCAATGCAACTTTGCTGTCTGTAATTCCGAGCGCTGTAACCTCTGCATTAGGGAATACCGACAAGAATTCTTCGGGAGTAAAATGACTGCCCTCGACAATTAAGGTCTTATCAGGATAATCACTGACAAAATATTTTATATATTTTTCGGTAAGGGATAAGAATTTGTCATTATTTATGCTCGGTCTTACTGATATTTCATCAGTGTACAGTTTAAAATCGTCAAATAC
>CAYUTE010000057.1:0-1853 GCA_964447545.1 uncultured Eubacteriales bacterium | reverse complement strand
TCTGCTTTATCATCAGTCTCTTTAGTGACGAAATTAAAGCGATCTTGCTTTCGCTTTTCTAATTCATTGATTTGCTTTTGCTCATCAATTTGAAATTCGATTAACACACAGTACAAAACGCTTAAAATTATTAACCATATATAAATGGGTTTCATTTTCTCACCTGCCTTTCGTGATTGTGCTTTTCTTGTTTTTTGTAATTACGATTAAATCGTATTAATTATTTAAAAAAATAATATCATTATATGGTACGCCATACACCTTTTCTATTTGCTTTAGCATAGGCACTCCCGGAAAGCATTTTCCTCTTTCCCAATTACTTATAGTATCTGAGCTGACGCCAATTTTTTCAGCTGCTTGCTCTTGTGTATAACCGACGTTAATTCGAGCAGCTTTTAAAGTCATTTGCATATTCTCACCTCCTGACAACCACATTATATTACGATTTAATCGTATTGTCAATGCTTAAATCGTAATTTTTTCAAAAAAATATTGCATTTTTTACGACTTTGTGTTATTCTTATTTCAACAGAGGTGAAAAAAATGAATAATAATCTTGGAAACAAAGAAACAATGGCAAAAAATATTCGCTATTATATGGAACTTTATCATAAAAGCAGACAAGATATGTGTGATGCACTTGGCGTTAAATATACAACATTTACTGACTGGGTAAACGGTAATGCTTATCCAAGAATTGATAAAATCGAAATGATGGCAAATTTCTTTAATGTTTCTAAATCAGATTTAGTAGAGGAACACCAAAAGAAAAAAAATAAGTTTTTAATCCCCGTTCTCGGCGTTGTTCAAGCAGGATTACCTATTGAAGCTGTTGAAAATATAATTGATTATGAGGAAATCAGCGAAGAAATGGCACGTCAGGGTGAATTTTTCGCTCTAAAGATTCAGGGCGACAGCATGGAGCCCAAATTCAGCGATGGCGACGTCGTTATAGTCCGTAAACAGTCTGATGTTGACAGCGGTACAATTGCCATTGTAATGGTTAACGGCGATGAGGCCACCGTTAAGAAAATACAGAAATTTGACGGCGGAATTAATCTTGTCCCCTCTAACAGCTCATATGATATTAAAACATATACCAATGAACAAATAGAAAAAATACCCGTCCGTATTCTCGGAAAGGTAGTTGAGCTCAGAGCAAAGTTTTAATTAACGCGTGAGGACAGATAATATGAAAAAATTATTTAATGAAATTGCAAAAGCGGCAAAGATTAACAAAGCTTCAAAAATCGTACTTTTCGGGTCAAGAGCAAGAGGAGATAACCGAGAGAGAAGCGATATTGATTTGGCGGTTTACAATATGCCCGAAAATAATCAGTTGTTATTCACAGAAGCCATTGAACAGCTTCCTACCCTGCTTGATTTTGATATAATATTTGTAAACGATAACACTAATAAAGATTTGCTAAATAACATAGAAAAGGATGGTATTGTTCTTATGAGTAAATTTGAAGAAAAATGCGCTAAACTTACTACGGCTTTGGAGAGACTTGAAGAAGCTGTAAAGGACTATGACGCTAATCCCATATCAACCGTTCGTGACGGAGTAATTCAAAGATTTGAATTTTGTACGGAGCTTGCATGGAAAGCTACACGTGAATATTTAATTGACCAAGGATACACAGAAATAAACAGCCCTAAAGCAGTAATGAAGCAAGCATATTCCGACCGAATAATATCAGACGAAGGCGTATGGCTTAAACTGCTGAATGACCGCAATTTAACTTCACATTTATACGATGAAGAAACTGCCGCCGAAATATTTGACAGTATCAGGGGAGAATATATCGACACATTCAAAGCTCTGACAGACAGTTTAAACAGATAATTAT
>CAYUTE010000056.1:0-2560 GCA_964447545.1 uncultured Eubacteriales bacterium | reverse complement strand
AATTCAAGGACAACTATACTATCACATGGCACATACGGTTTTGAAAAGGAATGTGTTATTTTAATTGACTTTATGTATTGCGCCATATCTCTTGAATAGTAGCTTGTCTTCGTTCTGATGTATAAACTTCTTTCATGTTGTCAACTCCTTTAAGGAGATTATAACATGTCGATTTATAACGAAATTGCAAGAATAGAAGATGTATGTTAAAATAAGAGCAAACACAATATATCTGGAGGACACCGTGAAAATTTTAATGTTTTCTGATTTTCATATAGGTAATGATGATTTTGATATAAGCGAAGGTCTTAAAATCATAAACAAAGCATACGAGGCTGTTTCAAAAGAACTTAATAATAACGAAACCCTTATTATTCTCATTTGCGGTGATATTATTAATAAGGGTAATTCAACAGCGTTTAATAAGGCAGAACAAATATTTGACCACCTTAAAGCACTGTTTTCAGCTCCGAATATCAAATTCAGATTTGTCCCGGGAAATCACGATATTTGCAACCATAGTCTTACAGATTTTGATGGTTTTACGCATAAATACAGCGATTTCGATTTCAACTATGCGACAACATCAGTTTATAAAGAGCAAATAGAAGATGTAAATTTTATCTATGCAAGTTCAGTTCAAAATGAAAATTACAGTTATGGACAGCTTGATTACGAGCAAATCAGGTCATATATTGATAAAGAACATTATAATTATTTTGTGTTTCATCATAGCCCTTTTAGTGAAGACAATCAAGGAGAAAAGGACGCAGTAATAAGAGAATCCGTTAAATTATTCGATCCATCTTTTTGCCCTTCTCCATTTTATATGCTACATGGTCATTATCATGGCGATAGGGTTACTCCTATCCATGGTAACGGATTGATAATTGAATCAGGTTCTATATTTTACCTAAGAAAAAATGTTAATAATCAGTTTAATTTAGTTTATTTGCAGGACGGACAAGTTGAAGCTGTGCATCGTTTTACTTTTGAGGCTAATCATGATAGTTTTAGTAAAACGACACTTTATCCTTTTCGACATGAAAAAATGCTGAAAAACGTTAAAAAGGTAGAGCATCTCGATGTACCGAATTATATCGCTCGAAAGGTAGCCTTATTTTCACTAATACAGGAAAGAAGCATTAAGCTTTATTTTGATGATAGTTTAAAAAAGAGTTTACTTGACCTTTGTATGGAAGAAAAGCGTGTTGTGTTGCTTGGTGAAGCCGGATGCGGAAAATCCATAGAATTATCGCATTTGGCATTTCAATTATCTCAACCTAATTGTCCATACTATCCCGTACATGTTAAATTGAATACTTATACAAATGAGAATATTGAGGAATTGATTCCCGAACAATATTCGGGTTTAGAACATCAAAAATTATTTTTTATTTTCGACGGATTTGATGAAATAGAATCGAAAAATTTAAACCAATTCGCAAGGAAACTGAATGCTTTCGCAAAATCATATCCGAATACGCATTTATTAATTTCCTGCCGTAACAATTTTTATAAATTTGAAGATGCAGAACGTGAATGTAACTCGGGAACATTTACAGGCTTTAAGGAATATGGACTCTGTCCTTTATCTTCAGATGATATAAACAAGTATATGGCAACACAGAATTTACCATCTTCCAAATTTTGGGATTTAGTGAGTCGGAACAATTTAAATGAATTATTACAAAATCCATTTTATCTGGTAGAAATTTTAAAGTTGTACAAAAACAATTCGGAAGTACCCAATCGGCTGGATTTAATGGATTCTTTAACGAAAAATAAGTTCAAGTGGGACAAAGATAAATATAAAAATACCAAAGACATAGAAGATGCCGAATTTGAATTGTTAAATCTTCTTCAAAGGTTATCTTTTTCCTTGCAATGCTTACAGAAAGTCAGCATCACAAATACGGAATATCAGCAAATTACGACCTCTGATGAAAGGGATCTATTAAAATATTCCGGAATTTGGCGAAAGAATGAGTCTGGCAAATGGTCCTTTGAACACAATAATTTCAGAGAATATTTAACCGCCGAATACCTTGCCGACATGCCAATTACGGTTATAAAAGATTTAATAACGTATCATGATGACAGAACAAAGATTAGAGAATCTTGGCAAAATGTCTTGTCTTTTTTGGCTTTGTCATACCAAAAATCAGAATTATTAGACTGGATTCAGAAAACAGATCCTTCTTCTGTTATTAAATTCGAAATCACGCGGGTAAGTGAAAAAAACAGAGAGCAGATTTTTTACAATATTTTTAACGAATACAAAGAGAAGAATACTTGGATAACTTGGAATTCAAACAGCGGAAAAAACCTTGCACAATTTGGACAAACTGCAAAAACTTTGATGTTCCTATTGAATGAAATAGAAAATCCTGCCCATTTTCGCGCACAAAGCAATGCAATTTATTTGTTACAAAACTTTACAAATCTTTTTGGGCAAGAAGAAAGCATCCAAAAGGTCTTGTTGTCATGCTGTAAAAACGATAATACGCGCTCTTATGAGAAAAAAGATGCTGTCATTGCATTAGCACAATTAGGTTTG
>CAYUTE010000055.1:0-5471 GCA_964447545.1 uncultured Eubacteriales bacterium | reverse complement strand
CATTACCGAGTGGTACAAGTTATGTTAAGAGAGGTTTATCTGTTAAGTTATCAGGCGAAGCCTATGATGATTATGACTTTGTAATAAATACAGCTGACGAAACATTTAGACTGCCTTTGTTGAATGGTAGTGAGGATTTACCAGGAGATGGTAATAGTATCTCTTATGAAATTTTAGCAAGTGGCTCCCGCTATAAAGCAGCCAAAAATGGAGAAGTTTACTTTTCTTGGAGACTTGCTAACGATAATAATCATGTAGAAATAGTTAATGAAACATCAGGAACTATTTCAAACCAAATATCTTCTGGTATAAATAGATTACAAAGGATATTTCTTCCTGTTAAAAGAGGAGACACTTTTAAAGTAGGCTATCAATCAACAGGTGGAGATACATCATTAAATAAATTAGAGTTACATCCATTTAAAGGCAACGGCTCTCCTTATTACTATGTCGGAGAAACCGTACAGAATGCTAACTTAATTGATGTGGGGAGAGTGCTAGAGGCTGTTGAACAATCAAGGGAATATATAGCAAACGAGATTTATTATAAACCAGGGGATGTATTTACATCAAGTAGGAATATGGTTTGCTCTGCATTTATTTCTGGTTCATCGACTGTAATAAGATTTATATGTTATTTACCAAAACGGTTAAACAACATACAAAATATAAATATATTAAGTTTAAAAACAGCAATAAGAATACCTTCTGGTGGGTATACCCCTGCAAGCGGGGTTGTGGATATTTTAAATGATGGCTTAACAACAGTCATGGATATTATCAAAGGAGATAACAGTGTTTGTATTGGCCTAAAAAGAACCGACAAGTGGGCAAACGTAACCAATAACACACCGTTAGTTATAGAATTTGTAGACGCAGGCAGTCTAACATTAGAGTTTAGTTAAAAAGGTATAGATTATGTATGTAGTATTAGAAGAAAATAAAGTTTTATTATGGGATAAAAACAAAGATGTTCTGAGAAAAATTATATCAAACATTCCTCAGTATAGGGCTAAAAAAATTGAAGAAATGCCAATAGGCTATGCCATATATGATGGGTATTTGGTAACGGAAACAGAGGCAGAACCAAGACGCGCACAAGCAGAGCGTGAACGGATTAATATGTTATCTTTGACCGCTGCTGATGTAGAACGTGCAATTTACAAAGCTAAGGGGATGGATTTTGAGGATATCTTGGAATTGGTTCGTGAATCGCAAACTCGTGAATCGCAGTTCGTGAATCGTGAATCGGGCAATATAGATATTGACCAAAGTCAAACAAGTTCAACTGACTACAATAACGATAACACGGCTCACGAGTCACGAGTCACGACTCACGAAATAGACCTTAAAGCCCTTAAAATCGAGCTTAAAGCAAACAACTTCTATCGAGGAAATCCGTATATAGAACAAGTTGGCGCATTGTTAGGATTCACTCCTCAAATGCTGGATGAGTTCTTTGAAACAGGGGATTATACAAAGTTGGCAGCATCCGCTAAGGAGCAAGACTCTAACGCTGTCGAAGAGAGGGTACAAAATGCCCCTTTCGACATAAATACAGAAAGCGAAGGTAAATAAATGGGTAAGTTTTTAACAACATCAGCAAGGATTGAACAGTTACCTAAAAAGGGTATGTACAAACTTCTTGATAATGAACTTTACAAAGATGACGACGGTGCAATTTACCTTGCTTGGAGAGGTTTTGTAACCGATAATTTTACTTGGATAAATTCAAACGATTGGGATACAAGGTGCTCTCATCTTCATGATGTCGGCTGCAAATATCATCAAGTTGTGAAAGTAAGAGTTAATGAAGGTCAGCTAAGAATGTTGAGGTTATTGAAGGTAAAGAACAGTAAAATTATATGTGAAGATATCCCGCCAAAATTCTTGTGCGTTGTTAATGTTTCGGGGCATTGGATTAATAACTTGTTTTACAGAATGCTCCGTGATGCAGATTGTCCAAAAACTCCTAAAGCTATACAGCTGCTCTATCGTACCGGTGTTGCGTTTAATTTTGGGTGGTTTAAAACCGGTAAAGAAAAGATAGATTTGAGAAATATTTATAAAAAGCCGGTTCAGGGAGCAAGGTAAAATAGGGGTATGGACAAACAATTTTTCATTAAACACGTAGAAAGTTTTATAACAATCTCAGCGGTTCTTGTAACCGGTATATTCTGGATTTTTACAATGAACGGGATTCCGGCAAGGGTGCAAAAACTTGAAACCGATGTAGAAGGTATCAAGGTTCAGTTAAACAAAAACGACACCAAAACGGATATTATCCTTGAAGATACAAAATTCATCAAGCAGTTAATTATTCAGAAACACAGCGCTTAGAGGTAATATATGAACTTAAATTTTACAATGAGTGAACTCCTCCACTCCGATATAGCAGAAAAATACAATATTTCTAATATTCCGGATAAGAAGAGTTTGGATAATTTGCTTGATTTAATTGTGCATTGCTTACAGCCAATCAGGAACTATATTGGCAAGCCAATGATTATTTCATCCGGATACCGCAGCCCAAGACTTAACGGACATCCATTAATTAACGGTGCATCCAATAGCCAGCACACCACCGGTAATGCCGCAGATTTTACTATCAAAGGTATGACACCGAAACAAATCGTTGAAAAAGTTAAAGCTTCGGGCGTGCAGTATGACCAGTTAATTAATGAAAAAAATTGCTGGGTTCATATCTCGTTTAATAAAGGAAATAACCGGCACCAATGCTTTGAACTTTAGAATTTTTCTCACATACAAAACCTTTCTTCTTAAGCTGCGCAAGCATATATAAACCTTCTCTTCTTGCGTAGCTTTTTATTTTGTGTTAAAAATTTACTGGTGGTAGTATAAATGTTGCGTTTGCAAAAATGCTCACAAAATGCTCACAGAATTTTATAAACTTTATAAAATCAATCAAAATCATCAAAAACATCAAAAATGAAAAACCTTGATATAATTGGATTTTATCAACTTTATAAAATTTATCAAAATTGTCAAAGGCATTTCGGAACCCCTTTTAAGGGATAGGTCGCGCGTTCGAATCGCGCCAAGCGCAATTTTTTTCGCCCCGAGTGCTCCAAATGCTCACAGAATGCTCACAGTTTTTTCAAGTACGTTCACTGCGTGTTCATTTACATCTTTTACCAGCTTTGAGTATGCATTCATCGTTGTTAAGAAGTTTGAATGCCCTACCTGCGATTGGATGTATTTTAACGGTACACCTTCTGACAACAGCATATCTACATACGTTCCGCGCAAATCATAAAATCTCATATACTTCTTATCTTTATATATAAGTTCAAGCAGCGGCTCAAATCGCCGTTGTATAAGATTCCTTGGGTTGTGTAGATTTCCTTTGGAATTTGTAAATACAAACTCACTTATCTTTGCCTGCTCTATTCTATGTCTCTTTAATATCTTTACAAGCGTAGGACATATATCTATCGTTCTATAGGATGAGCTCGTTTTCAAACTGTCTTTCAACTCCCCCTGTGTGTATTGCCTTCGGACATTTAGTTTCCCTTCCTTGAAATTGAAATCCTTCCATTTAAGTGCCAGAAGCTCCCCTTCTCTTAGTCCGGTAAATAGCTGCGTGGCTAGAATCGGATAAAAATCCGGATAAACCTCTTTACACTTTTGCAAGAGATTCAATGCTTCTTTTACATTCAATCGCTTTCGCTCTTTACTAACTATCTGAGGTCTTTCTATTTTCACAAAAGGATTCTTTATAACTATATCGTGTTTAATCCCGTAATTATATACAGCTTTTGCAAATTTTATACACTCAGCGATTGTATTAGGTGTTTCCCCGCATTTTCTTACCCACCCCTCAACTATCAATGATGTCAAATCTTTAAGCTTATAATTATAAAAGAACTGTAAATGATTCCGGAAGCTGTTACTATAATTTCTATTAATAGATTTGGATTTGCTTTTTGATTTTTCCAGAAATAATTCCGCTAATTCTTTAAATGTAGTGTTTTCTGCTGATAAGTTATACCCTGTTTTATAAAGAACCAAAGCCTTTTGCTCTGCATCAACAGCCTCCCCCTTTGTTTTAAACCCACTTTTCCGGTATTGCTTTCTGGGTTGTTTTTGTATCGTTATGCAAAATTCCCACACAAAACTCCCATCCGGCTTATATCTTTTCCTTACACTCATCTAACACCTCGCAGGAACTTTACCAGCTGATAACCAGCGGATAATATCTCGCTCACTTACTCTTAATCCCCCCATTTTTATATAAGGGATTTTCCGCTCTCTACATGTATATTTATATAGAGTGTGATATTTTATTTTGTACTTTTCCCAAACTTCCCCAAACGTCATTAAGTCGTTGGGGATTCCTTCTCTATTCAAATTAATAACATTATTCATTTTTATTCTCCTAATACTTTATATAACTTCATGAATTTTTGTAACAAAAGAGGGGGAAAATTTGTCCCCCTTCCCTTGTTTTATATCCTAAATTATTTTTTATAGGGCTTTTCGTCTACTCCGTTTGGAGGAGTAAATTAGAAATTATTTAGTAGTTCTTTTAGTCTTATTTCTAAATGTCTCAATATTTTAATTTTATCTTTTGTCGATTCTTCCATTTTCATAACACACCCAATAAGCATTTCTCCTTCATCGTCGTCAAATGGATAGAATATATAGAAACAATTCTCAGGAGCATAATAAAAACAGTCAAAGCCTTCTATTGCATCAGCGTATTGACTTCCGATTAATTCTTTTATAGTCCCCGATTCATTTGTTGCCAACCGACTACCATTGTACGATATCTCTCCAAATTCAACGAAATTATTATTGTCTAATACTTTTTGTAGTTTTTCTTTCTCAAAATATTTTTCAAGACAAAGACCTGATGTTTTAGGTAATGGATGAAGTTCTGCGGCAGATATTACATTAATGACATTTCTGTTTAAAGCAATCTCCCCATTAGTAATCCATTTTCCGTAAGTATATAAATTTTTTTTAGAATCTAAATCTATAAAACCATCAATAATTTTAAATTCATCATCCATTAATTCCAGTTTCCTCATAATTTTCCTTTCTTTTATTTATTACAGACCCCGCAGGGGCGATAGGGGAAAACCTTACGGATATACATCCAGTTTTATTTATATACCGCCCTATCTCGGTTTATGCTTTAGGGGAGCAAAGCTCCCCAAGGACTACATCGAGTGTAGTTATGCCTGTTATTTGTAACCCTTCTTAAGTTGTATAAAAAAATTCTCCCCGCCTACATTTAAAGTAGTGCAGAAGTTTTTCCCTTTTTCTTTGAGCAAATTTGCACATATAACAGCAAGCATATCTGCTACTGTGAATTCGTTGTTGTCAATAAAATCAAGGAGCTTATCCCAATCTCCTTCTCCGTGTTTAAATATATCAGTCATTCAGCACCTCGCATTTTTCAATAATTTTGTCTATCTGTTCATACATACAAACATCTATCTTTT
>CAYUTE010000054.1:0-1548 GCA_964447545.1 uncultured Eubacteriales bacterium | reverse complement strand
GCAGCGTATTCTTTTTCTCGTCTTTCAAAATCTTCACCCTCTCTGTCAACACTGTTCGCTATTGCACAAGCTGTTGCGGTTATAAAATCCGTCCATACTTGCCACGAACTCCGAGAAGTACAGAGTTTTGAAAACTCGTCTAAGAATACTTTTTCGATATTTGATTTTGTTATTTGGTTTGTTTTCTTCATAACAATTATTCCTTAATTCTCTTTTTATTACTCGCAAAAATAAAAAAAATAAAAAGCAACAGCATATTCTGCCTTGCGTTTTCTTTTATTTTCCCCTGTTTACATTATATATTATACCCGATATTCGAGATTCGTCAATAGGTTTTTTAAAATATTTTTCTCTTTTTATTACTTTCTACATTATAAACAAAAAACGCATGGAATTAACCATGCGTTTTGTTAAATATGTTATAAACAGTTATTTTACATAAGTAGTTATAAATCGTTATTCGTTCTTACGCTCTTGTATACCATATACTTTTCGGCAAGAACAAGCGTATTAGCAGTCTTAACGTCGGGTAAAAGTTCCTTGTAGTAGTCAATCTTATTTCTGATCGTATCATCAATAGTGAATTTGTGTTCACTTAACTCTTTCAAGAACGCTCTATTAAACATTCCTGCGATTAAGATATTCTGATATGATATGTTGATTGGAGAATAATCACGCAAGTATTTAGAAATCTTTGCGTTTAATCTCGTAAAACTAAATGCTCCCTGTTGAACAAGATTATTCCCCGCCATTGTTCTAAGTAGGCAATTACTATTGTGCAAATTCATAGCATAATTGTTCTGTTCTTTGTTCGACCTCTGTACTTTGGTTATTTCTTCTATTCCTGCAAACTTACTAAAGAACTTATGAACAGCCGTAGACATTTTCATACCATTAATATAGTATACTTTTGAATCATCGTGTTCATAAAAGTCTGTTCTCTTTATCTGCTTTATTTGTTCCTCTGTGGTGTATCCATAATATACTAACAGCAAATAAACAATCACATCCGCATACTGGGATTCATACCCAAGTCCTGTATCTTTCTCCCGACTGTTTATAGTATTTATTAATGTATTATACAAGTCTAAATCGTCTTTAGGATAAAACAATACCTTACGCTTTATTATTTCCTGTTTAACTTGCTTTGCGGTGATATTGCAATATTCCTTGCCGCACCATTTATAATATAACTTAAAAAGATAGTTTATATCATCAATGGATTTTGTAGTGTATAATTCCTTTTTAATAAGATAATCAATTAGAGTCTCTTCGGGGAGATCACACAGGTCTTTATTCAAATTTAATTCATAAATGTACGTATTATTAAACAGCGAATTAAAACGCTTGACGGTTGATTGCGGCTTGACTTCTTTAAGAAATCGCAGTTTCTTGCTTTTATTGAAATAATTTGTTACAGGAATTTTCATTATATGTTCTCCATTCTAATTTTACATTTCTCGTTTTATAACGGTAAAATTCTTATATAATTATAATAACATACAATGAAACGATTGTCAAGAATTTTCATTTCAGCCCGAATTGCAA
>CAYUTE010000053.1:0-3032 GCA_964447545.1 uncultured Eubacteriales bacterium | reverse complement strand
TCATTTTTGCTACTGTTATATCTTTTGTGAATAATCAAAAGTTCAAGTTGTCCAATGAACTCACATACTTCATCCATTAAGAGATTTTCATCAATTAAAACATTATCTTTACTTGAAATATCGGGATAAATATCATTATAGTAATGTGTCGCAAATTGATCGTTTCTCATATTGATATTAATCCGCCTATGCTTTAGCACATTATCCGAAAACTTACGAAGTTCATTATGAGAGATAAGGAAGTCAGGATACAGTTCATGCATTGGACGAATATGATCAAGGCTAACAAGTCCAACGGAGTTGACACGAAGGAGTTCAAATCCGGCAAACTTCCCATCTATATAGACCTGGGTGTAAACATTATATTCTTTTCCGCACACTTCGATATTTACAAATCCGTCTGTTTTAATAGTAAGCTTAGAAATATCTTTTAGAAGGAAAAACTTACTCTCATCGGCTTCATACAAAAATCTGGTATTCAATATCAGGTTTTTGTATATGTTCTTTCTTTTTGTTTTGGTAGCTATTCTATTTATAACTCGTGCGGGGAATGAAGCGTTATCTCCATAGTAGTATCGTTCCTGTGTACCGAGGCGACTATTAAATATATTTATCAATTCTTTCTGTTCATATACACTTTCAAAGGGCAATGTTACCGTAGGCAAAAGGGATAATGTCGCATCGCTTGCAGTGTTTTCTTTCGTAAGGAACTCAGATAATGCAGAAACCGCAGACTTATAATTTGAAATGTGCTTTTTAAGAACTTTATCCGTAGCATTTTTGAACTCATTTGAAAGCTTTGCCATCAAATATTCGCACAGTGCTGCCTGTAAGTTTGCATCTGAAATAGCAACAATCGCTTCAATAAATCCTTCACCAAAATCCAACAATGCACAGGCCTTTCGCAAGTAAGTGCAATATTGATCTGCAACATTAGCAGTACGATTTGTTGCTACAAGATACTCTTTGTACTCCTTAAAAAAGATCTTAAGCTTATCACTTTTCATAATTCTTACTCCCCAATATGATTTATATAAATAAAAAGGTTCTTACGCCCTTTGCGCAACAGATCCTACAAGTTTCCGTAATGAGCTATAAAAAGGCGCTGATTAGAGTTAACGCCAAAATGGTACAATCCACCTATGATAAAAAATCGTCTTGTACTAAATAGATATAATTTTATTTATATATTTTAGCTTACCACAGCGTTCGTTGTATTTCAAGTTTTTTTGTTATTTCGCACATTTTTTCTGCGTTGTAAATAGATGTGACCCACTTTTGATAATAAATAAAGCCAAAGGTCGGTATAATGTTTTGAACGCCTTTGAAGTGGAGTGTAGCAATATTTCACCCACCCGTAAGGGTGGATTTCATTGAAAAAAGCATTTGGCAATTGCCAAGTGCTTTTTTCTTGGTGGAGACGGTCGGGATCGAACCGATGACCTCTTGAATGCCATTCAAGCGCTCTCCCAGCTGAGCTACGCCCCCAAATGAAAGTAATATGTAATAGTGAATAGTTAAGAAGTGAATTTTTTTGTTAAGAAGTGAATTTTTGCCGGTTCAAAATCAGAACATAGGTATTCTACCATTTTAAGAATTAAAATGCAATATTCAAAAACAGATTTTTGCAAAAAATTATAATCAATTTAATAACAGAATACATCGCCCTTCGTTGCGAGCAGGATATTTGTATCATCACAGTCAATCGCTTGCGACTTTGACTGCTCCCACTATATTTCTAAGGGAAATTTTTTTAACGGGCGGGCGTGGAAACCCGCCCGTACGGTCAATTCATAGAAGCACCTACTGTGTTGTCTTGTAACAGATTTGTAAAGTCATTTAAAGCAATGCTATATTTTGATTCATCATTAAAATTTATATTTTCATGAACTGAAACAGAATAATTACCAATCTCAAAAACAGAATATACCGTTCTTTCTAATCTTTTATTAGGGAAAATATAAAGATAGGTTTTTCTGCTGTTCGTAGTAAGAGGCGAAATATAATAATTCACATTTCCCGCAGACCCTTGTTTTGCAAATCTGTCATAAATAAACCTATTTTTTCCGATTTTCTCTGACAATATACTTTTAAGCGTTTCAACAGAATCATACTGATGTAAACCCGAATAAGAATCGGCTTGTTTCGGAGCAACGTATATTTCGACATACGTATAAGGAGAGTCTTTAAAATTATAATCAATATGCATAGATGCAAAGTTCTTATCAACCGTTATTTCCCGTGAAAAACCGTTACATTCTTCTGCTTTTTTATAATATCCCGGCTCGGGGAATGTTTTATTTACGCTGGATTTGTCAAAAATACTCTTTATGATTTCTTCGGGGTTTTCATTATCAAAACAGTTGAGCTTTTCAACATCTGACAAGTTAACATTAACAGACCCTGTCCAGCGCTGTACAAAGCAGGGATAAATGAGAATTAAAAGCAAAACGCAAATGAAAAAAAGCAAGCAAAATTTATGTTTCCGTAATTTATTTTTTAACACAATTTATCCCCCCGATTTTTACAATTCTTTGTAATTATACTTTAACATTATTCGTCTGTCTTTGTCAACCGCATAAAATTTTGCTGACATAATTCTTCATTTAGCAACATAATAGAAAGGTAAGCGGCGTTATAGCGCATTATGCTTGTCAGCGGGTATTTTTTCTGTTATAATGACAGCAGTAAATCAAAAACTCGGTACAAGTTCTGTGAAGAATGATTCAGCGCATGAAAAATACATTGAAAGGAGCGGTACTGCGCGCAAAAAGCTGTTTTAAAGGTTTCTTGTGCGGCGGCTGTATTATCGCACGGTGATTAAGATGAAAATAAAATTTTTAGGCACAGCGGCGGCAGAGGGAGTACCTGCGCTTTTTTGCTCATGCCCCGTCTGTGAAAAGTCGAGGGCAGAGGGCGGCAGGAGCATACGCTCACGTTCGCAGTCGCTCATAAACGACGATTTACTTATAGACTTTTCGGCAGATACTTATCACCACGTTTTAGAGCTGGGACTTGATTTGCGAAAGGTT
>CAYUTE010000052.1:0-7423 GCA_964447545.1 uncultured Eubacteriales bacterium | reverse complement strand
CGGAAAATCCCTTTCATTTTATTAATGAGTGTGCTATAATGTAAGCATAGTACATACTATATAAAATTTTTAGGGAGGAAAGTTTAATGATAAAACTTTTACAAGCTCTTTGTAAGCCTATTTTCGGCGAATTCGAAGAGCAAGAGTTGAAGAAGTTTTTAAGATTTGGGTGCATACTTGCGGTGATCATCGGAATTTATTGGACGTTGAGACCTCTTAAAGACTCTTTGTTTTCGCAGTTGGCAGGTAAGGCAAATATTCCTTGGGCAAAGACCGTTTCATTAATTTTAATGATACCTACCGTTGCTCTTTACACGAAGCTTTTGGATAAATTCCCAAAAATCAAGCTTTTAGGCAAGTTGCCATCGCTTATTTATGGAACTGGAACATTACTATTTGCAGGTTTCGTTTGGCTTTATGAAAGCCACGTTATCGCACCAAACATTGTTACGGTTGTACTTGGATACCTTTGGTACTTCTTTGTAGAGAGTTATGGTTCTTTGATAGTAGCGCTTTTCTGGGCGTTCTTGGCGGAAATAACAAATGTTGAAGCTTCTAAAAAAGGATTCCCGCTTATTTACGCATTTACTCAAATCGGTCAAATACTTTTACCACTCGTTCTTGTACAGATTCCAATAAGGTTACATGTAACAACCAATGCGTTTTCAATGTTGCTCATCGTTTTTGTGTTATTACTCATTAATCCTTTGGTAAAGTACGTTGCGAGAAAGACTCCAAAAGAAGGACTTGCAGAACAAACAATTGGTGCAAAACCTGAAAAGAAAAAGTCAAAAACAGGTTTTATGGAAGGCTTGAAACTATTATTCACAACTCCATACTTGGCAGGAATCTTCTTCTCGCTCACATGCTTCGAAGTTTTAGCTACAATTTTTGACTTTAACTTTAAATATGAGGCAGCTAGCACTTTTGGTGGCGTGAATTTAACAGGTTATCTTAATACATACGGCACAACGGTTGGTGTGGTTACGTTTATCATGATAATTTTGGGAGTTAACAAGATTACGAAACGTCTCGGAATTACTATTTCTTTAGCCATTGTTCCTATTTACTTTGGATTAGCTGTTTTGGGATTCTTTACTATACACAGTCTTGACTTTTTGTTCTGTTTGATGGTATCTGCTAAGGCTATTAACTACGGTCTTAATGGACCTTCGCTTAAACAGCTCTATGTCCCGACAAGTCCTGAGGCAAAATCTAAGGCTCAAGCTTGGATTGAGACATTTGGTTCCAGAGTTTCAAAAGAAGGCGGTTCTATGTTGAATCTTCTTCCTCAAGCAATCGGGAAACACGCTGCACATTTAGCCATCTCTGGCTTAGGAGCTGTTTTGGTTGCGGTTTGGTTATTTGTTTCACTTTTCTTAGGAAAAACTTATAAGAAAGCCGTTGACAATAATACAACAGTTTGCTAGTTTAAAACTCTAGTATACAAATTAAAACACGTTTAGAAGGAAGTAGATGATTTTATCTACTTCCTTTTTTATTATTATGGGGATAATATGAAATAAATTGTATTGATTTTAAAAACTCTGTTTTATGTTTTAATGCTTAACATTGTAGTTTTATTTAATTAAACAGCAAAACTTCCTAACTATTCAAAGTTAGTAAGCTTCTTTTATATAACAAACCTAATTCTTGTTTTCGTATTTGCAAATGTTTCTAAGTGGACATAATTTACACTTGGGATTTTTTGCTGTGCATAAATTACGTCCGTGTTCAACTAACTCATGGCAAAATTTTTGAGTTTTATCCGGCGGGACTATATCTAATAGAATTTTTTCTATTTTTTTAGGATCTTTTGAGTTATGAAAACCTAAACGATGCGTTGTTCTTGTAACATGCGTGTCAACCACTATGCCCGGTTTGCCATAAACAGCACCCAACACTAAGTTTGCGGTTTTACGTCCAATACCGGGGAGTGACGTTAAATCACTCATATTATCCGGCACTTGGCCTTTGAATTTTTCTTCTATTATCTTGCACATATTTACTATGTCGTTTGACTTTATTCTAAAAAAGCCACAAGAGTGAATATATTTTGCCACTATGTTTGGGTCTGCACTAGCAAAATCTTTTGCGGTTTTAAATTTACTAAATAACGATGGCGTGACTTTATTTACACGTTCGTCCGTACATTGCGCAGAAAGACGAGTAGCTATTAGTAATTGTAACGGATTACCATATTGTAGTGTGCATTTTGCATCTGGATACATTTTTTCTAATTGATTTATTATGATATCGCTATTCTTCATTACAAATCACTCACATTTGATTTTAATTTTTCAAAAAATACTCTTTTTTATTTTACTACATCATTAGAAATAGTCCAAAATCTTAGGATAAAAAATTTTGGGATAAATTTATAATTATTTTGTGTTAGTAAATTATCATAGCGTCGCCAAAGCTGAAAAATCTGTAGTTGTTTTCTACTGCTAATTTATAAGCATTCATAGTAAGCCCATACCCTGTAAATGCAGAAACCAGCATTATTAGAGTGCTTTCCGGCAAATGAAAATTTGTTATAAGTGCGTCCATTATGCCAAATTTATATCCGGGTTTTATAAAAATCTCTGTAGAGCCTTCGCATGGCTCGACTTTTCCAAATTTTGTATAAACAGATTCCAAAACTCTGCAGCTGGTTGTTCCTACGCATATAACACGTTTGCCTGCAGATTTTGCTTGATTTATAATTTCAGCAGTATTTTCAGGCATTACAAAGTATTCGCAGTGCATTTTATGGTTAGAAATATCTTCTTCTTTTACAGGTCTGAATGTTCCTAACCCGACGTGCAATGTTACGAATCCGATTTTTATGCCTTTTTCTTTAATTTTTTTTAAAAGTTCTTCTGTAAAATGCAGTCCTGCTGTCGGAGCTGCTGCCGAACCGAGGTCTTTTGCGTAAATTGTTTGATATCTTGTTTGGTCTTTAAGTTTTTCTTTTATGTAGGGCGGTAAAGGCATCTGACCAACTTTCTCTAAATTGCTAAAGAAATTTTTGGTATTTTTAAATTTTATTATTCTGTTACCGTCGTCTAATATTTGAGTAATAGTGGCTTCTAAGCACGGATTTGTTTTATCTCCAAAATAAAATTCAAATCCTTCTTTTGCTTTTTTCCCGGGTTTAACAAGAGTTTCCCAAGAATCGTTTGAAACTTGTTTCAAAAGCAGAAATTCTACTATTCTTCCGGTTAGAGTGTTAGTTCCATAAATTCTTGCCGGCAAAACCTTGGAATCGTTTAAAATCAGACAATCCCCGGGATTTAAGTAATCCAATATATCATAAAAATGTTTATGTTCTATTTTTTTTGAAGTTTTGTCTATAGCCATTAATCTTGAGGAATCTCGTGGTTCAATAGGAGTTTGTGCTATAAGATTTTCAGGCAAGTAATAATCAAATGAACTTTTCTTGTTTAGGTCAGGTAATGCTTTTTCCAAGATTTATGCCTCCAAAATTAGTGTTATTAAATCTATTATAGCATAGTTTTTGGAACTTATGGGAGAAAATAATCAAATTGACAGCTTTTTTAATACAATGGTATTATAGAATTAGGTATCATATTAAAATTTAAAAGGCGGTGAAGTGAGCGTTTTGATTTTAGTAAAAAGTTATATTAAAGAATAAAAAAAGTGAAATCATAGGCTCAATAATAATTATGAAAAAGTATAAAGTAGGAATTTTAGGTGCCACCGGAATGGTCGGTCAAAAATTTGTAACATTACTGGAAGGTCACCCGTGGTTTGATATAGAGGTTTTAGCAGCAAGTTCAAGGTCAGCAGGAAAAACATATGAGCAAGCTGTGGGCGATAGATGGATGATGTCTGCTAATATGCCAAACGAATTAAAAGATAAAATTGTTTTAGATGTTTGCACAGATGCAGAAAAAATTTCCCGCTTGGTAGACTTCGTTTTTTGCGCACTAAATATGAGTAAAGACGAGGTTTTGAAACTCGAAGAAAAGTATGCCAAGCTTGAGTGTCCTGTAATTTCAAATAATAGTGCTAATAGGGGAGTGCCGGACGTTCCAATGGTAATCCCTGAGTTAAACGCCGACCATATAAGTGTTATACCTTTTCAAAAAAAGAGACTGGGCACAACGCGTGGATTTATAGCGGTAAAATCTAATTGTTCTATTCAGTGCTATGTTCCTGCATTGCACCCGCTTTTAGATTTGGGACTAGAAAGAGTTTTGGTTTGTACGTATCAAGCAATTTCAGGAGCCGGTAAGAATTTTTCTACGTGGCCGGAAATGGTTGATAATATAATACCGTATATTGCAGGGGAGGAAGAAAAATCTGAACTTGAGCCATTAAAAATATGGGGGAAAGTATCGGACGGAAGAATTACCCCAAATAAAGATATAAGTATTACATCGCAGTGTTTTCGGGTTCCGATAAGTGACGGCCATACGGCAGCGGTTTTTGCTAGTTTTAAGGATAAAGTTGATATATCAAAAATAAAAGAAAAAATAGCAAAATTTAAACCTAATGAAAAAAGCATAGGGCTACCAAGTTCACCAAAAAAGTTTATTCACTGTTTTGAAGATTCACAAAGACCACAGATTAAAATTGAAAGAAATTTAGAAAAAGGTATGTCGATTTCTGTAGGACGCTTGAGAAACGATTCGCAATATGATATAAAATTTGTATGCATGAGCCATAACACTGTTAGAGGTGCTGCGGGAGGCGCGATTTTACTCGCCGAAATGTTGTGCAATGAAAAATATATTTGATTTAAATTCGGAGGTATTTGAATTATTATGAAAAGTGAGATTTTTAAAGGTGCAGGAGTTGCTCTTATCACTCCAATGAAAGAAGACGGTTCAGTTAATTACGATACTCTTGAAAAACTAATTGAATTTCAAATAGAAAACGGAACGGACGCAATAATCACATGTGGTACAACTGGCGAATCGGCAACACTTTCAGCTAAGGAAAGAGAAGAAGTAATAAAGTTTACTGTAGATAAAGTTAATGGTAGAATTCCAGTAATAGCAGGTACCGGTAGTAACAACACAGAGCTTGCGCTGGAGGCATCATTAAAAGCGGAAAAGCTGGGAGTAAACGGACTTTTGATAGTAACCCCATACTACAACAAAACTTCTCAGCAAGGGCTTGTTGAACACTATACGTATATAGCGGATCGTGTTAAAACTCCCATAATACTTTATAATGTCCCTTCTAGAACCGGTGTTAATATAAAACCCGAAACATGTGCAAAACTTGCTAAACACCCTAATATTTGTGCTATTAAAGAAGCTTCGGGCGATATTTCTGCAGTTGCTAAAATACGCGCGCTTTGCGGAGATAATCTTCATATTTATTCAGGAAATGATGACCAAATAGTCCCAATTTTATCTTTGGGCGGAATAGGTGTTATATCTGTTTTTTCAAACATTTGTCCGCATGAGTGCCACGAGATGATTAAGGATTATTTTGATTCTAATGTTAAATCCGCTTCAGAAAAGCAGATAGAGTACTTGGAACTTATGAATGCAATGTTCTGTGAAGTTAATCCTATGCCGGTTAAGCAAGCGCTTAATATGATGGGTTATAATTGTGGAAGCTGCCGTAAACCTCTTTGCGATTTAAGTCAGATTAATTATGAATTTTTAAAAGATACTCTTAAAAAGTATCAGCTCATTTAAGATTAAGGATGGTGAAAAGAGCATCGCCACAGAGAGCGATGCTCAATTTATGAATATAATACTTTGTGGTTGTAGCGGTAAAATGGGGCAGTCGGTTGTAAAATCGGCATCTCAAGACAAAGATTGTAATATTGTTGCGGGCGTAGATATAAATGATAATATTAATAATTATTTTCCGATATTTACATCTCCGGACAGTATAGATGTAGATGCAGATGTAATAATTGATTTTTCTAATCCTTCAGTAACCTCAAAACTTATAGATTACGCAAAAGCAAAAAAAGTTCCAACGGTTATTTGTACAACGGGTCTTTCAAAAGAACAGATTGAACAAATGAATGAGGCATCTAGATATGTACCAATATTTTACTCACGTAATATGTCGTTAGGAGTCAATCTTTTAATTGCCCTTTCACGTCAAGCAGCGAAGATATTAGGTGAGGATTACGATATAGAGATAGTTGAAAAACATCATAATAAAAAAATAGATGCTCCTAGTGGCACGGCGTTAATGATAGCCGAGGGCATAACTCACGAACGCCCTGATTTAAGCGAATATATTTATGACCGCACTACAAAGCGTGAGGCACGTGGTAAGCAGGAGATAGGTATCCATTCGGTTCGTGGTGGTACTATTGCAGGGGAACACGAGGTTATGTTTGCTGGAGACAATGAAATTTTAACCATATCACATCATGCCGGCTCAAGAGAAATATTTGCAAAAGGAGCAATACAAGCTGCTAAGTATTTGATTGGTAAAAAAGCCGGACTATATAGTATGGAAGATATGGTATCTGAAATTTAAATTTCAAAATTTGATATTTCTTCGGGAGAATCATAGAAATAAGATTTTTTAGCGATTCCTTTTATTGAATTTGAAACATACGCATTTTTGTTTGCAATAAGATATATAGGAATTTTGTTTGAATACGCAACTCCGGCTTCAATCCCTATACCAATACTGAGTTCTGATGCGTCTATAATGAATATATCAGATTGTTTAATTTCATTAAAAGCAATATTCATAACTTGGTCGCCGGAAAGATTGCAAGGGCCATAGTTTTGAATATTTTTTGCAAAAGCAAATACTTCAATATTGTGTTTTTGCAGAGAGTTGCAAATAGTTTCTATTAAATTTTTGTTTCTCATATCATCATAATATTTAATTGCCAAAAAAGCTTTCATATTTTTCAACCCGATTCTTTAAGTATTTGTTATTATAAATATAACTCAAAAAATTATTTTAAGCAAAAATTATTGGAGGAGCAATTTTGTATACACTCAAAAAGAAAGAAATGCATGCCAGACTTGGCGAATTTAAAACACCTCACGGGATTGTTAAATTGCCCGGATTTATGAATGTTGCAACGTGCGGTGCTATTAAAGGTGCGGTTTCGGCTATAGATTTAAAAAACATAAAATGTCAGGTTCAGCTTTGCAATACGTATCACTTGAATTTGCGCCCGGGTGATGAAGTCGTAAAAAGTCAGGGCGGTATTAGAAAGTTTACATCTTGGGACGGACCTGTTTTAACCGATAGTGGCGGATTTCAAGTTTTTTCACTTGCAAAATTAAGAAATATAAAAGAGGAAGGCGTAACATTCGCCTCACATATAAATGGTCGTAAAATTTTTATGGGCCCGGAAGAAAGTATGCAAATACAGTCCAACTTGGGTTCTACGATTGCTATGGCTTTTGATGAGTGCATTGCCAATCCTGCAGAATACTCTTACACAAAAGACTCTTGTGCCAGAACCGTA
>CAYUTE010000051.1:0-2278 GCA_964447545.1 uncultured Eubacteriales bacterium | reverse complement strand
GAAGAGGAACTGATTTATCGCATATGCAAGCAAAAGGACGAAATTGGAACTTGGCAAGAAGTAGCCAATATTCTTAACGAGTTGCTTAACTATCAATATACTGAAAGCAGATACAGAAAACAGTGGCAAGGATTTAATAGGCTTCTTGCTGCAAATAAAGATAGTGTAAAGGAAGAAATCGTCGGAGACAATGTTGCTTCTAATCTGAACGATAAAATCAGAGAACTCCAACTCGAACGCAAAAAGATACAAACAGAGAAAACAGAATATAACCGATATTTAAGAGAGGAAGCAAGAGACGAACTTATCCTTGAAAAGATAAGAAATGCGATAATCTCTGAATACAACCCTCGTATCAATGCGAGCAACAATTTTAGATATGACGACGATTGTGATAGAGTCGGTGTTCTCTGTTTTGGAGACGAACATTACGGAGCAAATTTTGAAATAAAAGGATTGTGTAATGAAATAATCAACTCTTATTCTCCTGAGATATTTGAGCAGAGAATGGAACTCTTGCTGAATGAAACTATTAGAATAGTTGAAAAGGAAAAGTTGAGTCATATAAGCGTATATTCTATGGGTGATTTCACAGACGGAGTGCTTAGGATCAAACAGTTATTTACTTTGAAATACGGAGTGATAGAAGGAACTGTAAGATACGCCAAGTATATAGTTTGCTGGTTGAACGAACTTACAAAATATGTAAATGTGTCATATCAAATGACTTATGGTAATCATTCTCAACTTAGAATGTTAAATCAACCCAAGGGAACTTTTGAAAAGGAAAATACAGGTATTGTTGTAAGAGAGTTTATAAAGATTTGTTTAGAGGGCAATTCTAACTTTGAATATATTGAAAATTCAACCGGGTTCATTTATGAAAACATACTTGGATTCAATGTGTTAGGTATTCACGGCGAAGTTAAGAATATGGAAAAGGCGTTAAAGGATTTTTCTGTATCTTATAGAACGCCTATTGATTACTTGATTGCAGGACATTTACACCATAATAGATCGGAAGAGATTGGCGTGAATAAAGAAGCCATTAACGTGCCAAGTGTAGTTGGTATTGACGAGTATGGCTTATCTATCAACAAGACTTCAAATCCTGCTGCTACGTTCCTTGTATTTAAGCGTAATTATGGTATTGAATGTAGGTACAATATTAATCTAAATGAAAAACGTTAGGAGTGATATATTTGAAATTTGTTTTTGAAAAGAATCAACAGCGTTGTTCTTTCTCAAACGGTGATGAATTTGCAGAAGATATAGTTAAGATGTTTGAATATTTCAAGGATAACGATTTAGAATATCCTATGATTAATATACTTGCAACCTCTGAAACGGCTAAATATCTTTTTGAAACCCTGCTTTTACATAATGAAACTGACATGGATTTTAAACTGGACTGCGATACGTTCTTTTATGAATTAGAATCATTATTTGAAAATGGGAGCGTTGTTGAAATCGGAATCCTTGATGACGGCACTGTATTCTTTGACGATACAAGGTACTTTGAAAATACACTTAAAGATATGGGTACTAATAAAGAGTTTTTTGTCTATGTCGAAGATGACGTTGACGATACTTGGAAGAGTATAGTTAGTAAGTATGGTGGAAATAGTTTAACATTTAATTTTGTATAGCAATTATTAAAGGGTGTCTGCGGATGCCCTTTATCCCATGTGTTTGTAGCTCAGTTGGTAGAGCAATCGGCTTTTAACCGATAGGTCATGAGTTCAAACCTCATCAGACACACCAGAAATAGCGGTATATCTCTGCGGAGTTATAGAGGGATGTAAACCTCCCCTCACGAGAGTAGGAAATGACTCTCACAAATATTGTCGAGTAGACCAATTGGTAGAGTCATCAGGCTTTGAACCTGAATGTTGTTGGTTCGAGTCCGACCTCGATAGCCATTATCAATAAAATACCAGATTCATATTTATTTACAACTCGGTGCAGAGGGGTTGACACCCTGCCGAGATAACATCGTGGCGAATATCGTTGACGAGATATTATCAGTGATAAGTCGATTTCTATGCAGTGATGTATAGATAAGAGAGGTAAAACCTCAATATCGGTGTTAGTGCTTATGTCGATGCTCAATAACGCAAAGAACTTGTCGTACAGGTAATAGACGCTCCGTGTGGAGAATAAGCCTAAAACTTGCGAGTGGAATCGTGGAGTAACTTAGGTAATCCAAAATAACTGTATGTGTTGTGAAGTCTATAAGCCCTTTTGGGTGAAAGGACGTATAAGACAAGTCGCTTGT
>CAYUTE010000050.1:0-5206 GCA_964447545.1 uncultured Eubacteriales bacterium | reverse complement strand
AACATTAGCTAATTAACAGAATCGGGGTGAGAAAAGAAAAATGACAGAAAATCAAGAAAATTCTTATGAATCAAACAGTTATCATTCCCATTTGGATATTACAACCGATAGCGTTTGGGGCTTTAATATATGGGATTATTACGACTTACAGAGTTTAAAGAACATGGTATCGTGTCCTATGCAATACAACGAAGAGTTAAGGCATTTGAGTAATGAACTATATTCTGCTAATGGTATGTTGAGAAATACGATAGATTATATGGTAGCTTTACCAACTTTAGACAGTGTTATTGTAAACGATAGTAGTAACGATACAATTAATAAAAGGTCAAAAAGAAAGATTGGTAATGTTTTAAAAACCATAAAACATAAGCAGATTGTTAGAGATATACTGTTAAATGATTGTATTGACGGTATATATTTTGGGTATCTTAATTATCATGTTGTCAAACCTAAAAAAGATATGTCCGATTATGATATTAGGTCTATTACGGAAATCAATGAGAACGAAATGAATTTATCTGTTATATCATTGCCTACTGATTATTGTAAAATTATAGGTATGAGAAACAATGTGTATGTCGTAGCTTTTGATTTAATATACTTTAACGAGGGGTCTGAAACACCTGAAAATAAAATCAGAAAATACCCCGATGACATTAAAAATGCTTATAATAGGTGGAAAACCGGTAAAGGCAAACAGTGGTTTATTTTAGACTGGCGAAAAAGCATTGTACATAAAATATCAAGTAAGAGGATTGAGCCGTGGGGTAGACCTTTGGTTTTAGGTGCTATATCAGATATTCTGTATGACGATTATAATACCAAAACAAAGCGTAATATTCTTGATAATATCAATAATCAGATTATTTACGAAACATTTCCAGAAGGAAAGGACAAAGGTACATCTGCATTACCTCAACCCAAGCAAGAAGAACAGCACAACGTAATCAAAAGAGCCGTTCAGACTAAGAATAGCAAAGGTGGTATTTCGTTCTTCTCTGTGGCGGCAGGAACAAAGATTGACAGTATTAATCCTAACACAGATTTGCTGAATAATGATGATAGTATAAATCTCACGAATAAAATCAGTACATCATTAGGATTCGCAGCTTCCTTATTAAATGCCAGTGGTACAACATCGTTCTCTGCACAGCAAACAAACCTTGAACTTGTGACTGCTCAAATTTTTCAATGGATAGAAGAAATCGAGACGGAACTTAACAAGGTTTTGTATTATGCTTTGGGATTTAACACCAAAAATTCTGTTTGTGTAAAGTATTTGCCTATTACGCATTTGAATAAGAAAACAATGGTAAGTAACGCAAAAGAACTTTACTTACAAGGTAAAGGTAGTTTATCTCTTTGGGCGGCTGCTTGCGGTATTTCTCCCGATATTTTCTTTGCGTTGTTAAACGAAGAATTAGAAGAAGATATTGAAAATAAGTACCCTGTACATCGGACAAGTTATACTCAGTCTGGTTCTGATTCGCCGAGCAACGAAACAGGCAGACCAACGATCGAGTCAACTGGCGGCGAGATTACAAATCCAAGCACCATGACAAGCAGGACAAATAACGCAAATGATATACCAAGTCCAAGTGATAGACAGATGACTAAATAATTATATTTTACAGTGCAAGTGGTGATTTTGAATTGCAACTTGTATTTTTATTTTCTGAGAAAGGAGGTTTAGTATGGAACAAAGATTTTTTGAAATATCTAAAAAGATGTCAAAAGGTGGAAGAAGAAAAGTCAAACTTGCTTTACTTGAGGTTTATCAGGATAGCACCACAACAAACAAGAACGGAATCCACTGGACGGAAGAAAATGTTTTGAATAACATTGGTTCAGCGATAGATATTCCTATTTGTTGTGAGTTTATTGATGAAATAAAGCGAGTACCTTTTGGGCATGGAATGACTTCGATAGATGTTATTGAAAATGAACCTCTTTTTGAAGATTCAGAAGGTGTAGGACATATTAACAAGGCTTATCTTGAAGATATACTAATTGATGAGCAACCACATCGTGTTTTAATGGGAGAAGGTTATCTGTATGCTCAACGTTATCCACAATTTATTGAATGGCTTGACGAAAATTTAAGTAAGGGGCGAGTTTGGTCGAGCATTGAGATCGTGGGTAAGCCTGAAAATGATAAGGTTATTGTTTATGAAGAATCAGAACCATCAAAAGAGTTTAGAACTCCTAAGATTTTTGATTTTTCAGCGACAGCAATTTTATCTATTGAAGCAGCAGACGATTCCGCATTAATCATAGAAATGAATAACAAAATTAAGGAGGATAAAACAATGGGTGAAGAGACAATTTCGATTATCAAGCAGACTGTAAAAGATGCTGTTAGTGAAATGAACACTGCAAAGGAAACTGTTGATGCACAGATTAATGAACTTAATCAGACAATTGCATCTAAGGATTCAGAAATTGCTGAACTTAATACTAAGATTTCAGAACTTTCACAGCAGCTTGAAAATTCAGAGACGAAAGTAACAGAAGCAAATGCAAAGATTGAGGAACTTAACAATAAGTGTCTTGAACATGAAAAGGAAATCAAGAAAGTCGAACTTAATTCTGCTCTTGAAGGATTTTCTGATGAAGAAAAGGATTATGCAAAGGCAGAGATTGAAAGTTTTAACGCTGATCCTATGAGTGTTGAGATCAATTCTATCGTAGACAAGATTTATGTAGAGATTGGTAAGGCTTCAAAGCAGCCTGCGACACGAACTGTAAGCGAAACAAGTTCAAAAGCCGAAGAGGTCGATGATATTTTTGGCGAAGTGTGCGAAATAAATTCTGATGTTTCACAGTCAGAGGATATTAATATTTTTGAATAATTAAAAAGGAGGATTTTAAAATGGTAAAGGTTTATACAATTGGTATGATTGAGCATAATGCTAAGAGTTTTCCCACTGTAACATCTGATAAAGATGTAATTAATGGTGCTTTTGGTAAGGTTGCTGGCGACAAGTTTAGTGCTTTTGCAGCAGGAGAAGATATGTATGTAATTCTTAACACACAGGTTGGCGATGACGAGTATGAGGATTCGTATACAATCAAGGCAGGAGAGAAACTTAACGCTTTCAGACTTGCAGATTGGGAAGGTCAGTATCTCCAGATTTCGCCTGCTAATATTTCAGGTGATGTATCTGCTATCGCAGTTGGTGATACGCTTACCGCAGGCACGGACTTCAAACTGAAAAAAGCTTCTGCTACAACCGGAGATATAGCATTTAAGGTTGTAGAAAAGATTAATTTTGTTGGCACAGGTCTTAAAGTACAGATTGTTGTTGCTTAATAAATGGAAAGGAGACATAAACAATGTTTACTATTGAACTTAATAATGTAAAAAGAGATTATGAAACAGATAAAATTAAGAGTGCAAAGTCCCCCGTTGTTGAAGTATTTTCAGCTATGGTAGACGGTAAGTCACTTGAAAAGTTTGGTAAGAAAGGTGACGTAGCCGCTAAATACATAAAGGAACTCGCTTCAAAGGCAGAAAACGGTGATTTCTCGGCTATTTCAGAGTACAATGCTATCAAGAGATTTGCAATTGAACCCAGACTTATGGAAGAGATTAAACTTCTTGGACTTTTTGGTGCATATGAGTCTGTTGGTTATGGTGACTCTATTGAGAGAGAGTCTTATGAGCATATTGGTGAAAAGTCAAGAGTTCAGGCTGCTAACGGAGATGTTGTATTCCCCACAATTGCAGGACAGAGATATTCTGTATCGAGCGAGACTATTTCCGGTGGTTATCAGACAGACTATCGTAAGGTTCAGTTTGGCGATATGTCAAAGGAAAATGAGGGCATGGAGCAGGTAAGAATTGATATTCGCAACAAGGCGGCTCTTTATGTGGTTAATACTGTTTATAATTCTATCAAGAACGCTGTTGGTATCAAGTATTATGCTGTTGATGCAGGGCTTACAAAGACTAACCTTGACAAGGTTATCAAGAATGTTCGTAGACTTGGTAAACCCACTATTGCAGGCGACTACTCTGCTGTATCGCAGATTAACGATTTTGCACCTTATACAAATGGCACATTTACAAACATTTCAGATGCAGCTATGGAAGAGATCAGAAAGACAGGGCTTATCAATTTCTATAACGGCACTCCCGTTGTTGAGATTCCTAATCAGTATGATTACGCAAAACTGAATGCAGCAGGCGATAATTATGCTACTCTGCTTCCCGAGGGTCTTATCTTTGTTATTCCTAACGGTGTTAAGTCACCTGTTAAGACTTGGACTCGTGGTGGTCTTACTACTTGCACAGGCACAGACGTAACGACTGGAAGAATTATTACAAGATTTGATCTTGAGGTTGCTTGTGACGTTGCAAAGGGTCATGAGAGTGATATTGGTCTTATCGTAGATAGTAATCTTATGGACTAAAACTTGGATATAGGGTGTAGTTAATTCTGCACCCTATATTTCATTATTTTAAAAATACAATATAAAGGAGAAATTACTTTTGGCTTTAAATTTAGATGAAAAAATTTCGATTAAAAATCTTTGCAATTGGACGATCGGATTTAAGAAGATTGAAACAGTTGGTGATTGCTCTATCCCACCCAAGACTTCTATTAGAATGTCGAGGGGCGAGGTCATATCACAGGTTGAAAGTGGTAATAGCCTGTTTGTAGGTAAAGACGGAAATGGTAGTCATGCAAGCATCTACATTATGGACGAATCTACAAGGGTTGAACTTGGCTTTGAAGAAATTGAAAAGGTAACAGAAGAGGTCACTGATGAAACAACAGGCAAGGCTAAGAAGAAATCCGTGTCTAAAGTTACCAAAAAGCAAATGATTCTTGATGATACGAAAATCAAAGAAATCTTTGCAATAGAGTCAATGAAAGATTTTGAAATCGCTGTTACAGACAATGTAAAAACATTCGCCGAAAAGCAGCTTATCGCAGATGCGGTTACTAAGTTCAAGCTGAACGATTATAACAAGGTAACGTATATCAAGAATTATACAGGCTGTAAAATCGACTAATGATCGGAGAGGGTGATTGACATTGGAAAACACAACTTTTAATGAAATATACGATGCTTTTGATTCTTTGCCAATGTCAAAATATCTGCTTCAAGAGGGATTGAAAAGACAATGGCTACTCAAAGCAATTGGAGATGTTGAATTAGATTTAGGTAAAACGTTAGAATATGATTTAGAAAA
>CAYUTE010000049.1:0-4251 GCA_964447545.1 uncultured Eubacteriales bacterium | reverse complement strand
CCGATACAACCAATATTAAAACGCTTCATACCGTTTACAACCCTACAAACACCTGCAAAATCATGAAGATTTTGTGTGAATTCAGGAGTTAAAGGATGAACAACATGAGGCTTCATTACGGTATAAGGAACCTTGTATTGTTCAAAAACATCTGTTACGGAGAATTTTCCGCAATATGCATCTCTACGGTGAGCAAAATCCATTTTGCCGATTTCGTCAGGATATGCCTGCATTAAAATCGGAACACCTGCATCCTGAAGTGCTGCAATGGCACCATTTTCATCAACAAATATTGGCATACATAAAATTACACCATCATACTCGCCTTCGTGAGATTTAAGCCATTTAGCGTAAAGTCTGCCCTCGTCTCTAGTTTCAACCGCACCATATCGTGTAGCGTCTTTATCCATCATAATATAGTCATAGCCTGCATCGGTTACAGCCTTTACCATATCTTCGCGTGCACCCTCGATAAGCTCAGCAGGCATAAAGCCTCTGTTTCCAAAATATAACGCAAAAGTTTGCTTTTTCATATAATTACCTCCGTTTAAAATATTACTTTTATTTTATAAAAAGATGTTGTATAATTAAAGTCAACATCATACAAAAAATTGTAAATTTGTACGAAAGGTCGAATTTTTTTGTGAATTTAAAACTTGATATTGAACAACTCGAAACGCTAATGAAATCTTTTTTCACCCTTACAGGAATTAGGTTTGTATTATTTGATACCGATTCTCAAGAAATTATTTCCTACCCCAAGGAAAACTGCGAATTTTGCAAGTTAATGAAAAAATGTCCTAAAACCCGCAGAAAATGTAACTATGCTGACCGACGATCGTTCGAAAAATGCGAAAAAACAAACGATTTGGTTTTATATAAATGCCATGCTGGTCTTGTGGAGGCAGTAATGCCACTTCACGAAAATGAAAAAATTATCGGTTATCTTATGTTTGGACAGATAACCGATAATCCAGATAAAACTGATTTATTTAATAAGATTGCTATTTGGAACGAAACTTACGGCATTGATAAAACTGAACTTAAAAGCGGTATAAATAACATTACCTATAAAACCGATGTGGAAATAAAGGCAGCTGCAAAAATTATGGAAGCATGCACCTCGTTTATAGTTTATAAAGAACTGATTATTCCTGATAACAATAAAATTTTGGAATCGGTAAAATCATATATAGAAAACCATCTTAGCGAAAGCATTGAAATTGAACAGCTATGTAATAAATTCGATGTCGGCAGAACAAAGTTATATGAAATATTTAGAAAAGAACAGAAAATGGGCATTTCAAAATACATACTTCGCAGACGCCTTCACAAAGCGAAAAAACTGCTCAAAACCACCGAATTGACGATAGCAGAAATTGCCAACAATGTAGGTTTTTCCGATTATAATTATTTTAGCAGAATTTATAAAAAGCAATACGGAAAATCCCCAAAGTACTACAGAAGAAAATAACAAAACAGCCCCCTTGACCAATTCAAGTTAAAGGGAACTGTTAATTTCATGCCGCAAACGGTATGCTAATATGTGATTTATAAAGAAAAGATTTCATTACTATGTAACAACTTTGCTGATTCCTGTTTCACTATTCAACTCATATATCAAGCTTGTTTTTGGATTCTGTTCTAAATGCCGAAGGTGTAACCCCAACTTCCTTTAAAAACACCTTTGCGAAAAAACCACTGTCATTAAAACCGCATTTTTCAGCAATTTCAATTATCTTATACTCACTGTTACGTAGTAATTGCTTTGCAACGGAAAGTCTTCTATTTTTTATGAATTCTCCTATTGTTACACCCATATTTTCTTTAAAAATCCTGCATAAATGATATTTACTAATATGAGTTTTTTCGCATATTTCATCTATTGTCAATTTGTTCAAAGCGTTATCACTTATAAATGAAATAATATCTGTGAGTTTATCATTTGTTTTTTCAGCCTTTTCTGCATATTTAAGTCCTATATCCACAAGACCAACTAAAGCAGAAGCTAATCTTGCATATTTTATCCCACGGTCATCATTTATAATATTGTCAATTTCAAGAAATAGCTTATCAGCCTCAATAACTGCTTCATTTGTTAGTTCGCAGTATATTCCGCCTTTTGAGGTAAAAATCCTCTTAAATTCATCTTTCATACCAAGATTATAAAAGAGTTTTTTAAGTTCCGGTGTATTTAGATTTATAATTGAATGATTATATCTGTTTAAATCTTCGGGAGCAACAAAATGAGTATCAAGACCGTGTATAAAATAAAGTCCGTTCTTTTTCATATTGTAAAGCTCACCATTTATAAGTATTTTTCCGTTATTTTCAAAGCATTGTATAATTTCACTTATAACATCATGGGAATGAGGAGCAGAACCAAAAGAATTTACGCTATTAATTTTATAGCCCGATGTAATAACTACCGACATTTTTGAAACACCTCTATTTTTTAATTATTTTACCATACCGAAAGAAAAATAGCAATATTTTACTATATTTTTGCAAATATCCTCACAGAAAACGGCTAAAAATAATGATATTATAGTACTATAACATAAAATGAGGTGTATATATGTTTGATTTAACCTTTGCGCAACAAAATTGGGTAGATAAAATTTACCATAAGTTAGAAGAAAAACTCGAAAATACAGCAACAGTTGTACAAGATATTATACCGTACAGAGTTGACGAAAACGGTAAATACACCGACATGCGCTATGACCCGAATTACGAAGGTGTTACCTGGTGGACTAACGGCTTTTACGCAGGACTACTTTGGCTTATGTACGAGCAAACAGGAAAAGAAATTTATAAAACTGCCGCAAAAAAACAAGAGCTTATGCTTGATGATGCTTTCAAAGCTTATGACGGTCTTCATCACGATGTTGCTTTTATGTGGAATTTAGCAGCAAAGCCTTCTTATTTATTTGACGGAAATCACGACTCAAAAGTTCGTTCCTTAATGGCTGCTAATATTCTTGCAGCAAGAGCAAATATTAAAGGTAAATACATAAGAGCTTGGAATACTGTCAACTATACTATAATTGACTCTATGATGAATATTCCCCTACTTTATTGGGCTTCCCGTGAAATTGGTGATGACAGATACAGATACATTGCAGAAATGCACGCGGATTCTACCATAAAGCATCATATAAGAGAAGACGGAAGTGTTGTTCACATAGCAAATCATTATACCGACCGTGATGAAATTATTGAAACTTTGGCAGGTCAGGGTTGTGCGGTTGGTTCAAGTTGGACAAGAGGTCAGGCTTGGGCAGTGTACGGTTTTGCACTCAGCTACATTCACACAGAAGAGCAACGTTATCTTGATACCGCTATTAAGGTTACCGATAAATTTATAGAAGAATCCGAAAAATTCAGTTGGAAAATCCCCTGTGACTTTAAACAGAGTTCAGATTGCAATTATCTTGATAACAGCGCCGCTTTATGTGCAGTATGCGGAATGATTGAACTTTATAAAATCACCGAAGACGATAAGTATTTGCAATCAGCAATGAACATACTTTATGCTTTAGAGGAAGACCTTGATTTTTCAGAAGGAAATCAGTCAATCGTGCAAAACTGTATGGAAGCGCATTGGTCAGGAAAACAGCTCGACCTTATCTATGCTGATTTCTTCCTTACAGAGGCAATCTTAAAGCTTCGCGGAAGCGAATTCCTTATATGGTAAGGTGATAATATGATTGAATTAAAAATATTAACATCGGACGGAAAAGAAAAATTCTCTGCTAAAGGTTTAAAGATAGATACCGAATATAACGGTGAATTTTGTAAGGGCGATAAAATAGTAATCCGTAAACCCGATACAGAGTATCTTGCAGTTAAGCTTGACGAAACTCTTGAAGAAAGTATTATCTTTTCACCACTTAGCACAATAGAGTATCCCATCCCCTTTGGCGATTTAATGGCAGGTTATGACAGAAATGCTTTCAGCGGTAACAAACATAGATTTACTGTTTATGAACCTGAAGACAGCGTGAAATACGGCAGCCGCAAAATTTCACTCAATGCTTACGATATAAAAGGTCAAAAGAAATATTTCCCCCACACCTATGCAAATCTTGTAACCCGTGAGGCACCTTGTTTCTTTGAGCGAAACGCTATTGACGGTATAGCTAAAAATCACGGTCACGGTGATTACCCATATCATTCCTGGGCTGGCGGAGCCAGAGAGGATTTGGAATATTATATCGACTTCGGCACACCTGTTGAGGTTGAAAA
>CAYUTE010000048.1:0-3685 GCA_964447545.1 uncultured Eubacteriales bacterium | reverse complement strand
AAATTCATTAAACTCGTTCTAATGAAACTGACCGTAAAAAAATAAACCACTCAAACGCTTGAGTGGTTTATTTTTTTGCCGTTACATAATATTTCTGTTTTAAAAAAAGCAAAGCCCTCGTGCAGAGGGCTTTATTCTTTTTGCTTTTTAATTTTGCTTTTGACTTTTGATTTCCGTCAGGCTGTTCGCCTGCTTTATACCTGTGTAATTTTACACAGGTATAAAACACACGGAAGACCTCGGAAGAACAACTGTTCGTTTTAGAATAGTGTAATTTTACACAGGTATAAAACCTCAAAATAAAACACACTATTGAAGTAACTTTATTATATACCATATATTTTTGGGTGTCAATAAGCCTTGAAAACTTTTCTTGAAATTTTGCTTTTTTCTTTTTTAGATAGATCACCTGAAAATCTATCAAAAAATTATTTTAATAAGGAGGTATTCATTATGAATACAAATAAAAATATGACCGCAAACAAAATTAACCTGAAGGCAGAGCTTGAAAAGAGAAACATTGAAATCGTACCGCATATTAACGGTCTGAATGCTGACAGCGAAGTTTACACCTTTGAGGAGCTTGTTCAAAGACAAAAGGAAGGCTTTACAGGCGCAATTGTGAAGTTTGCAGATGACGAAATTCTCACAGAAGAATTTAACAAGGTTCTTAATAACCCGGACAATGCAGAAAAGATTATGGAATTCTTAAATGACGAGTCATTTTTAGAACTCAAAGGCCCAAATGATGTAATATGCACATTTAAATGTAAAAGAAAAGGTATTGCACAGTGCATTTGCCTTGACAAAACATTTGAGCTTGAGGACTTCACAGTTAAGCTCTCAAGGCTTGACACTACAACAGGCACTGTGTCAAAGGAACAGGTAGTTCTGACAATTCAAGGAGTAATACCGAGAGAGGTGTATAAATATCTGGACAGCTTTGATGATTCAATCCATAAATCTGTCTTAATATGCACAATCGCAGACTACATACAAACACCGGATTCTTATGATTTTGACGGCGAAATGAAGCTTGAAAATATAACCGATGATAACTACGAGAAACTTGATGCTAAAATGCAAGTTGCAGAAACAGCGTATAATCATTATGATAAATTAGAGATGATTGCAGAAGATGAGTCAATGAATGGTGAAATAAAAGAATACTACGGTATGCTCTGGATTAGTGCGAGAAGAATTGCAGAGATATATATGGCACAAGATAAGAAATACAAAGACTTCTGCAAAACGACAACAGATAGGATATTTGAAAGCCAATGCATTAATGCAATAAAGTATTATCATTATAAAAAAGATGAAGGTTGTATTACGGATGACGATATGAACAGACTCGCCGGACTATTATTCGAGATTACAAAATACGGACAAACGTGTAAAGATATATGGACATTAACAGGACTATTATTTAGAGAGGGAGTAAATGAAGAGAACGTGACAGAATTTATTTACCCATTCTTCAGACATATGCGACCGATTTTAGAAGAAAGTGTATTTGATGAAACGCAATGCGCATTATATGAACCGGAAGACGCCTTCGGAACAATAAGCGTATTACTGGCTTTGCTACCAATAGCACCAAAAATTATCTCTAGAGAAATAATAGAATTCTTCAACAACACTATGATGAGCACGAAATTCTTTATTTTACTTGTTCAAGTGGTGTTTCAAGATGATTATGCGTATAACCTCCCTGAACTTCAGGCGCTCCTTCAATAACTGCTCTGCTAAAATAAGAAACCACTCAAGAAATTGGGTGGTTTTCTTTTTTGAATAGATCACCTAAAAAATTTTGCGTGTCTTTGTTGCTGATAAAATCATCTCCATTCTAAATGGTGGTCTATCAAAGCTGTAAAATGATAATGTAGGGAATATCGTTTTACAAAACCAAACAACACTTCTTCAAAAGAAACCACTCGAGAAATTGAGTGGTTTTCTTTTTTAAATAGATCACCTAAAAAAATCCAATCATTTCTATTCCCAACAAACTCCCTCCATTCTAAAAGGTGGTCTATCAAAGCGGTAAAATGATATATGTAGGTAATATCGTTTTACAAGATAAGAATCACTCCGTCAAAAGAAACCACTCAAGAAATTGAGTGGTTTTCTTTTTTGAATAGATCACCTAAAAAAATCCAATCATTTCTATTCCCAACAAACTCCCTCCATTCTAAAAGGTGGTCTATCAAAGCAGTAAAATGATATATGTGGGCAATATCGTTTTACAAAACCAAACAACATTCCTTCAAAAGAAACCACTCAAGAAATTGGGTGGTTTTCTTTTTTGAATAGATCACCTGAAACAAAATCGCTCTCAGTTTTTGTTATTGATAGAACTAACTTTCATTTTAAAAAGGTGGTCTAAAAATAATCTATTTAAAAAGGAGTCGATACTTATGTATAAAAATTTAAGTAAAATTTTAATCATTGCAATTCTTGCTATTTCATTTATTGGTAATATTGGCTATCGTGCCGTAGCTGACAAGACGGATGGTGGAGTCAAAGAAACTTCGACTATCGTTGACCAGTTAAGCAAAGCTTCAGACGATGAAGCAGAAACTGCAGAAACAACTCAAACCGCTAACAATGAAGCTACAGAAACAACCAGGCCTCATAACAATGAAAACGCAAAAGCAAATCAAACTACAGTTAAGCAAAGTACAGTAGTTAAAGGCAAAAACACTAACACAAGCGCAACAACAAATGCTCAAAATTCAAAGCCTAACAAGCCACAGTCAAAGAATACATACGTTGAGCAGACAACAAAAGCTACTCAAGCGAGTATTCTTACTCTCGAGCCGATGCCGGAATCCTATGAACCCACAGAATTTGAGCGTTTGTTCTTCGACAAAATCAACTACGAGCGAACCAGCCGAGGACTCAAGCCATTCATTTGGAATGACAATCTACATGCTCTAACAGGAATTAGAGCAAATGAGATTGTGTCTAAATGGTCACACGAGCGTCCGAATGGCAAAATGCCGATTTCATTGCTTGATGAACGCAATGTAAGTTATACTAAATTTGGCGAGAATATAGCGGCAGGTACGCCGATGGAAGAACAGTATATTGATTCTTTAGTTGAGGCCTTAATGAAATCAGAAGGCCACAGGGCAAACATACTAAACCCTGATTACAAATATAGTGCAATAGGTGCTAAAACAGATGCAAATGGCATAGTATACGTAGCACAGCTATTCTACACTTAATAAAATAAACCACTCGGAAACGGGTGGTTTATTTTTTATGCCTGTTATCATTCAATATTTTAACGTATTGACAAATTATTTCATATATGGTAATCTATACATAGAGCTACTATGCATAGAAGCTCTACATCAATAAATTTATTTTTGAAAGGGTGGTAAATTGTGAATATCAAACAGGAGCTTACAAAAGGCAGCAGCGCAATGCTTGTTCTGTCAGTTCTCGAGGAAGAGGATTTGTACGGCTATCTCATTATTAAGAAGATAGCGGAAAAAAGCGAGAACGTTTTTCAGTTTAAAGAGGGGACGCTTTACCCGATTCTTCATAATTTTGAGCAAAGCGGCTATCTTAAATCTTTTTGGGTTGAAAGCGGGGGAAGAAAAAGAAAATACTACCATATAACAAAAAAAGGGCTTAAAGCCCTTGACGATACCAAAAAAGAATGGGAGTCTTACAC
>CAYUTE010000047.1:0-1847 GCA_964447545.1 uncultured Eubacteriales bacterium | reverse complement strand
GTTTTCATGTTTGCCGTACGACTGCAATACGTTGATTAGCTTATCTTCTAGGTCTCTATAATCGACATACTTTTGATTTTCTTGATCCATTAACACTTCAATATTGTGCCGTTTGTAGTATCTTTGGAAATCAACCCCTTCACCATCAATGTTCATTTTTATATCAAACGAGTCGGGCATATCATTATTGCCTACGATGTCGTCCAATATGAATTGAACTATACTTTTAATATTCTCTCCATTCTTGCTTTTTAGTTTTGTTGTTTTATCGAAATTCTTTCCAGCCAAAAAGTCTTCATATTTTAGCAAATTTTTCTCTTTTATCATTTCTCCACTGTAATAATCTCTCGAGGTGAACTCCGCAGTGGTAATAGTTTTGGTCTTCTTTATTTGATCCACCAGCCCACGGTCCATAACGTGTGAGAAAGTTAGATCAGAGTTTTTTGACAGTATGCCTGCTTCTTTTCCGATTTCCCTTAGGCACATTTTTAGCCTACCGATTTGAGGACAAGCATGAAGGTGCGCGGTAATAAGTAGATTTTGCTGATTATCATAAGCGAAAACATTTTTATATGACAGTGATTTACCTTGTGGAACTTCCAAGTTTTGTTCGTCTTTTCCATCGCTCTCATTGGCAACTTTTGGTAGTTCATCGCTTTTTAGGTATTGCACATAAATGACAGCAAGCTTACTATTGTGATAAGCGTTCACAATCATTCGTTCTTCGCCAATAGCAACGATTTTACCATTCGCGCCTTGCTCAATCACAGTATTCAAAAGGTCAGATAAAGTATAACTATCACTATTCAAAATAGGACGATAGAAATGGAAATTTTTCGTTTTACTTATTGGCATAGCCTTTTTACTCCAAAAAGTAGATATTTTGTATAACCGTATGATATGTATTTTACTACGAAATACCCAATATGATATAATTAGGACAGATAAAAGTGAGAGGTAAATTTTAATGAAAAAGGAAAAGTCCTATAGAAATAAGACTATAGATTTCTCATTGGAAGAGGGTAAAGAGTATTTTGAAAAATGTCTCAATAAAGATGCCGATTTTAGTCTAGGTAGTATTACAAATAAAACTATTAACGGCGACACTTTTGAGATATTAGAGAAACTACCAAAGGCATTTGTAGATTTGCTGATTGTTGATCCGCCGTATAACCTGTCCAAAGACTACAACGGAAAGCAATTTAAGGAAACAGATGCCGCTAGTTATATTGAATATACTAGAAAATGGCTAGTCCTAACTGCGCCACTGCTGAAAGAGGACGCTAGCATTTATGTATGTTGCGACTGGAAAACTAGCCTCTTGATTGGGCAAGTTTTGCCAGAGTTTTTTAATGTAAGAAATCGCATTACTTGGCAGCGAGAGAAGGGGCGAGGAGCAAAAGAAAATTGGAAAAATGGGCTGGAGGATATCTGGTTTGCTACAAATAATGGCCGCTGGACCTTTAATCTGGATGATGTAAAAATTCGTCGAAAAGTCATTGCGCCATACAAGTCGGACGGTGCTCCAAAAGATTGGCAAGATACTGAAAGTGGTAAATTTCGCGATACTTGCCCATCAAATTTCTGGGATGATATATCTATACCATACTGGTCGATGCCAGAAAATACAGCTCATCCCACTCAACAACCAGAAAAACTTATTGCTAAACTTATTTTAGCTAGCTCCAATAAAGGGGATTTTATTCTAGATCCTTTTTTGGGGAGTGGTACTACATCGGTTACAGCAAAAAAATTAGGACGGAAATATGTTGGTATTGAGCTTGATCCCACATATTGCGCTTGGGCAGAAAAGCGATTAGAGAACGCGGATACCAGCCCAAATATTC
>CAYUTE010000046.1:0-2593 GCA_964447545.1 uncultured Eubacteriales bacterium | reverse complement strand
ACAAAAGGTGCATTTAGTTGTTTTTCTATTTCTTCTACTATTTTTTCATAACGTTCATCTTCTTCTTGCATGGTTTTTGTTTTTTCATTGTATGCCCTTATAAATTCAAGGTCTTTTGTTTCCAAATTAAATCCTATTTCTATTTCCTTACAGAGTTTAGCTTTTATACTTGTATAATTTTTCATTTTTATTACTCCTTTCATATCTTAGGATTGAGGGGATTAACCCTCAACCCTCTGGAAATAAGGCTTACGCTTTACCACAATTCTTTCAACCTGTCCGCTATCCATGAGCGGATTTACGAGTGCCACAACCTTCTGATTTGAGAACACAATGTCGGTGAAGTAACCCTCAACAGCCTTCTGAATCTGCGTTGCTGTCATAGGCTCAACGAGAATTTCAAGAATCTTTTCTCTGATTTCGTTGTCCTTTTTCTGCTGTGCGGTCGGCTTACCCTTGTTCTTGTTCTTGCGGTCAAGCAACTCAATTTCATGCTGTATGAACTCAACCATTTCAGCGTCCGCCTTTACTTCCTCAAATGTGAGTATGCGGTTGAACTTCTCTCTCTTTGTCATCTTTTCTGTCATATTAAACAACTCCTTTTAAATTAAAATTTTTATTTATTTGCAAGGGATTGAGATTGACAATTTCTCAACCCCTTTACATTTACTATTATAGCATATATTTAATGATTTGTCAATACTTTTTTTGAAATTTTTTAAAAAAAGTTTTTTATTATTTCAAGCGTTTCAATAATATCATCTGTTTGCGGATTTACAACATATCGCCCTTTAGGGGGATTGTTAAAACTTTGACGAACGCTATCACTATCATCAAATAGAATTGAAATATCGCTTTTTGTACATTTTTGTTTTGGTGTCCCGTATTGAACGAGATGTAATTCATCATAAGGAAAGCCCATTTCCGCAAGCCACTCTTTTTTTGCCTGTCGTACTATATTCTTGTATCTTTTGGAACTATTCATAGCTAACCAACTTGTTATCACTATTTTCCAACCAAACATTTTTAATTCGGTCAACTGTTCAATTAATTCCACCATATTTACCATAGGTTCTGCTATTAGGTATGGCTCAGGATTTTCACTCCTGACCATATCTAACCAGTTATTAACACCGTACAAATCTGCTATTGTGCCGTCCATATCAAATATTATCATTTTATTCATTGTATATAAACTCCTTTAATCTATCCATTATATTTTCCATTCTTATCCAGTATGATGTATGCGATATATTGTCCTCTTTTTGCGTAAAGTATGCGTCAAGCAATTCAATCAACTTTTCAACATAATTTACTTTTTTCTTTTCAAGTGCATATTCATAAGTTGTTCCCAATTTTCGGAAGGGAAAACTCTCAATGTTTGGAATAATTTTTCCCTTTTTTAAGCACTTTGATAAAATAAAAGTTTCAATTTCGCTATCATCTAATGCAGTATGTTTTTCTTCAAAGGTTATATCCTTATTCAAATACTGAAACACAACCTCCGCCGATGTTTTAAAGTATATTGCACTGTTTGTCACAAATGAATTATCAAGACAAAAATTTTTATACTTAGGAATATTGATTAATCTATCGCAAGCCAAACCCCATAAGTCAATAATATCGAATTTCTCATTTCTCAATTCAAGATAGGGATTTAAGTATTCAGCATTTTTAGAATTATCTTTTCCCTCTACAATCTTTTTGCAAACATGATATTGTCTTGTTTCCCATTTGTTATAATCTGTACTGTACAATGCGGAAATATATCTCTCTGTAAATGGAATTGCTTTTTTAAAATCAAAACAAGCGTTAAAAGCAGTTGAAACATTTACTTTTCGCAAATCCGCAAGTAGAATATCAATGATGTTATTCCAACAATCGACTTTAATTTCACCTTTTGCAAGCTTTTCCATGTACAAAGGTCTTTTTTCTTTATAGTATGCTGTATTGAATACATTCGGTACAAAAAATGTTTCTTGTACTAAAAAGTTTTTGCGGTCAACAATTTCACCCTGCGTTGTTGCAATTGTCCAACCTATGTCATAGACAAGCGGTTTTGCAATTGCAATTTTCTTTTTCTGTTCCGCTGTTGTTGCGATACGGTCTGCAAACGGCAAAGTTGCCGTTTCAGTGTCCAAAATTAAATAATACTTTCTTTTTCCCATAAATTTACTCCTTTCAATTGTCTTGACGTTACTATCCTTTTGGCGGTTAGTAGATTATCAAGTTGTCCTTTAAGTACATTACTATTATACCTCCATTCGGTTAAAATGTCAAGAGTTTTAGGAAAAGTTTTTTTCGTCAATATGCACAAAAATCGCCTAAAAAATTTGGTAAATCTGCCCCTTGACAAAAATCCGGCTCTGGCGTTAGAATTACATTCTCGCCAGAGCCGGGCAAAAAAAGAAGCGTGCATTTGACCGCACGCTCAATATTAACCAGATGGAAGGTTACTTTTCAGATTGTCCAAAATCTCTTGTAAATCTTCCACGTAATTTTCTGCAATTTCTTCAGGTTCGCATTTTCTTTTTAAGTTTTGATTTGCTTTTAGGATTATAACAATTTGCATTTAAATCTAATCCTGTCCAAT
>CAYUTE010000045.1:0-2230 GCA_964447545.1 uncultured Eubacteriales bacterium | reverse complement strand
TGGTTAGGGTATTTATCAATAACGGCTCTTATCGTGTCTTTTGTTGTTGTGTTTTCGAGTATAAATTCATCAAAAAAGAACACTTTATCAGGTGTTTTATGTGCAAGAATACACGACATTGGGTCGACGTTGAAATCCCATGTCAAATATAAATCCTCTGTATCAATGTAATGTAACTCTTTTATATTGTCTTTTGTGAAGTTTTTGACAATCAAACCGCTTGTATAGTCGCCAAACTCCCCTAATACATTGATACGATAGTATTCAGGGTCGTAAATTTCCTTTAAACTGTCTACATAATCGGGCTCAAGATACTTATTTTGTGTAGTTGGGGCTTGTATCAAGCGGTAATTATCGGGTTTTTGCTCTACAAAATATTTATAAATCCAACCCTTTGCGGGTTCAGGGTTAGTGTGTCCTAACAGCCTATATTTAAAGCCTTTCTCTCTCCATTCAGGTTTAATTTCTTGTCTTAAACGGCTCAGCAACATCTTGAAAGTGCTTTCAGGTGTGTCGCTCATTTCTTCTAATTCAACAAAGCCAAGATTCAAAGATTTTAATTTGTTAGGTTCTTCCAAGTGTCTGAAAAGCACTGTAGAGCCGTTTTTAAAGCATAGCTTACTTTCTCCGACTTTATAATCATAATGAACACCGGCAACAAATCCCATATTATCCAAGTGTTCAAAATACTGCTTTAGCGTTGTATCACGCACTAGCGGGAACGTCATGGCACCTACAAGCCCAGTTATGCCCGGATATTGCATGCACAAACATATCCCAATCAAAGAGCCACTCCATGTTTTGCCGGAATTATGATTTATAAACCCTTGTGCATTGTAACAATTTATTAGAGGGACATGCAAGTCATAATACAAATCCGCCTTGGTTTGTGTTATATTTTCTATTGTAGTAAAGGAGGGTCTGAAACATGAAGTATCAAACCGATTGGAAAACAGTTGAAACAATAACACAAATGGCTGCAAAAGGAATGAGCTCAAAAGAAATAGGGCTTGCAATAGGCAAAACAGCAAAAGCCGTACAAAAATATTTCCGTAGGCATAACATCCCATGCTTAAAGCGTGGAGGTCCGACGGGCTCACGCAATGGCTCTTGGAATGGCGGAAAGCATATTGACAAGGACGGCTATGTTCTTTTGAGATGTCCTGAACATCCTTTTGCAAATTGCCATGGCTATGTGCGGGAGCATCGTCTTGTAATGGAACAACATCTGAAAAGGTATTTACAGCCTTTTGAAGTGGTCCACCATATAGACGGCAATCATCAAAATAATGTAATAGAAAATCTTGAAATTTTTGCAACCAATGCGGACCACCTAAAAAAGACCTTGAAGGGTAAAGTACCGAACTGGACCCCGCAAGGTTTTGCGAATATGTGTAAACCTCGTCCCCAATGTGCAAAGCATTCAAAGGTTTAAAGCCATTTCTTGTTAAAAATTTATGCTCTTTTGTGCATTCAATCTTTAAGCCATTTTTTGTTTTTACTTCAAAAAGTGGCTTTTTGTCATATATTTGTGGCTTAGTAGCAAATACAAGGACCTTAAAACCCTTAAAATAACTCCAAATAAAACCACCTTTAAAATCTTTTATCGGTATTTTACCGAATGGAGTATCAAGCAAGGTATCACCCGCAATACATCCGAAACCACCTTGATACAATGCAACATCACGCCCTGTTTTGTTTTCGGGCGGTATTAACATAAATTCACGTTGTGCCGGTAGTAAGTCTAATTCCATTATTATTGAGTTTTAACTTTATTTTATATCTCTTCGAAATATAACGATAATAAATATTATGTAAATTTTAATTTTTTAAAAAAAAGCGGCTAATTATGAGTATATGTCTTAGAAGATATGTTATATGAATGCGAGATAGCCGCTATTGTTGTGTTTATAAGCCTTTAATATTAATCACCGGCATAACTACCGCCTGAATGTCTTCTTTAGGCTTCTGCCCGGAAGTATCTCTAATAGTATTGAATGCCTGCACATCGCCGTCAATAATTGCTTTGTTTAACATTGATTCAATTAAATCAAGTTGGAAAAGTTGCCCAGTAGCAGGGTTAACAGCCTCAAGATAAGCGTTAATAGTTTCCTTAAGCGTTTTTTTGGCTTTAATACTTACATTTGCAACCTTAGCACCTTTCACGCTAAGTTCACGGTGCTGTTCTTTAGGCATTTTGTCAAAAGAAACTAAATTCTTCAATGAATTT
>CAYUTE010000044.1:0-6471 GCA_964447545.1 uncultured Eubacteriales bacterium | reverse complement strand
TTTCGGCAGAGGGAACAGAGGAGCGGATAGCGCAACTCACGGAAGACTTCAAGCAAGATAAAGTACGTGTCTTTTACGGAAACTATACCGGGGTAAGCCCGGACGACCCGTCCGACAGAATAGACCTGCGGGAAGAATACCGCGAAAACGAAAACTGCTCCGCCCCGACGTTTCATTACGTCCTCGACGATGTGATTACGATACGGTAGGATGGACGGGGGGATTGAATCCCGTCGGCATAAGCTAAAGACGGATGGAGAGAGCGCCCGCGTCCAGGCGCCAAAAAACAGACACCGTTTGGTGTCTGTTTTTTGGCTGTTACGAACCATTATGATGCCAACTCAAAGTTGGTCTTTTTAAAGTCGATAAGCCGTGAAAGTTCATTTTGTCTTTCGCACAGTTGGGGCATTAACTCTAAACCTCGTTTGTTCTTTTGTAGAATAGTAAAAGCTTAGAGCATCTGTACCAAAGTTTATATAAAAACAGTATTACCTCATGCAATTCTTCTTTTCTCATATTACTGCCACCTTTCTTTTTGATAATAGCAATTATATCCGAAAAGTCTTAAAAGTTCAGAGAAGTTATTGAATTACATAAATTTTAGGATAACATAATTCGCCTACAAATTTACCATTTTTGTTTATCAATGGCGAAAACTTGTTGATTAGCTTAGTATCAATTATGGCAATATTATACCTTACTATTGTTTTATCAGTAGTTGTATCATCTATATCAAACATGAAAATGTAATCAACATTCAAAGCCCTCGCAGTAGGTGAGGATTTAGCACCGATTCCTATACTAATATCAAACTTTTCTTTTTTGTTTGTAATTTTATAGTAAAGCTTTTCCAGACCTTTCATTTTTTCTGGGTTAGTTATGAACTCATTAAGTTTTACTGCATCTTTTTGTGAATAAGCAATATTATCCTTGCATTCCTCTAAATAAACGGTTATACCATTGTCGTCTGTTCCACAAGCAATGATGTCAATATAAGTCCTTAATACATTTCTACCACTTCCGGTTAAAACGCAACGATCCCCTTGCGCTCCAGGATAACTAACTGCAAGCAAATCAAATTTCAGTTTTTTATATAATTCTACACTACAAAATGTTACTACGTCTTCTTTGGCGGAACTTAAAGAGAGTCTTTCTATGTTAGTGGCTGCATAATTGCAAACATATAGATTGTTTACGTATTTATTTATTGATGTATCGTTCCATTTGATTGTGCATATAGGTTCTCTTGCTTGGTTGCTTAAAATCAATGTAGTCGAAAGGAAAAATATACTTTTAACACTCATACTTGAATGATGCATTAAAAAATCATATAGTTTTTCGTCGCTTATAAAATAATTGCTATCGCTTGTTTTTTCTATTAGATCTGACGGCAATCCCCACACAGAAGTTATTATGTGTAGAGCATTTTTTTCCGTCATTATATTATTCTGCGAATTTATAATGTGTTCTACATATTCGCGCATTTCATTTTCCTGTGGAGCTTTATCAAATAAAGATTTATATCCACCCCTTGCGTTATATGATGAACTTCGATTTATTTGTATTTCCGATGTTACATTTTTTGAACCAAGAAGCATGTTAGCAAAAAACAACACACCTCTATCAGGATCCATGGCATGACCAAAACGATTAATTTTTACTTTTAAATTGTTTTCCTGCCAAAGAAATCTTGTTGAATTAGAAATCAAATCTTTTGGTGTTCTTTTGTTGCAAAACTCTAACCAAGCAGCTGCTGCGATTTTTTTATCGTATTTTGAAAATAAAGATATATAAAAATCATTATGGCTTTTAGATGCTCGAAAAGACTTAATAATACAATTAATTTTTTCTTGTATCTCAGCATTTTTATATATACATGATAGTGCGGATTCTTTTGTTTCTAATACATCGGTGTTTTTAATTGTATTCCAAAAAATCGGGTAAAATATAGCACCAAACCTTTTTGAAATAAGCATTTCATCCTCCGGCTTAATTTTATCCCCGCCGCCAAAATCTTGATCCATACCCTTTTTTAACGGATATATTTTCATAACCGGAACACGATAAATCGCACCCCAATAATACACATCAGAACGTTGCATAATGTGATCATCGGTAGGAACGGCAGTGGAGTATTCGACCATTAATAATGGATACTCTTGATTATCACTTATTGCTGTGATGAGAACATCCACATCTTTTGATTTGCGTATTCTAGTTACAATTGAATCAGTTTCGCTTATTTCACCACGTGCTTTTCGCGAATAAATGTTAATAATTGGACATTTGATTCCTGAACCTTCTATGTATTCTTTAAAATCAATTCCTTGCTCCAACACCTCTGCATAAACTCTTATTTGTTCTATTTTCATTCTATTTCTCCTTTTTAAAAATAAACACATGTTCTTTCTTGCCTTTCGTACGATATGATTGTTGAAACGACTTAGAAGTCTGGTCTAAATAAGTGTAAGAATAATCTGTAAGTAACCAATTGAATTTATAACAAATTTTTTCCATGTTTTCCTTTGCTTCATAGGTTTTGCCTCGGATTTTACCATCACCCATGACTATAACAACATGACCATTTTGTTTTAGGATGTCATTGCATGAATTGAATATAACGGATAAATCCTCCGTAAATTTTTCTTGAGGTTTTTTTAAACTTGAAAATTCTCTTCGAGAACCAATTTCGGTTTCCATGGAGTATTTAACATCGCATTCCAACCAATTCATTCTGTGCTTATGATATAAATAATAATCATATGTATTGGGATATGGGGGAGAAGTCAAAATTAAATCCACACTGTTTAATTTTAGTATCTGATTACAATATTGTGAATCGTTAAGAGAGACTTCACAATTGCTTTTCATGATAAACTTTTCGTTATAAACTTCAAATAGAGAAAGGATTGTTTTGAATTTCTTTACGAAAACGTCAAATATATGTTGAATACTCAAGTTGGGCTTACTAATTGCAGCGTATCTTGTATCGCTTTCTTGATTTGAGACCGTGTTTATGATGGATGAAAAAACAAGGTTGCAGAATACTTTCTGATTACTATTTACCAGCTTTGATATTTCGCTTTTAATCACGCTAAGAACAGTAATAGCGTCAGCACAAAACCAATGGTCTATTGATTTATAATAAAAATTCGGGACGGTTTTAACAATGTCAAAAAACGAATTTTCAAACCCAGCTATAAAGTCCCATAAATCTTTTATGTCGTTTTGTGATAACGATAACAATTTAAACTGTGAAATTAAAACGGCAATATGATTTACATCCATTCCATAAGCATTCCTTTCCAGAACTCGTGAAGCTAGTAAAGTTGTGCCCGAACCAACAAAAGGGTCGTAAACTGTATTACCGATATTTGTGTATTTTTCAATGTAATTCATAGCCAAATCGACTGGAAATTTAGCTGGGTATGGATGTATTCTATCGATTTTTCTTATTATATCTATATCTGTTAACATTTATATTTTCCTTAAAACTACTATAAACGAATGGTTTTGATTCACATAAAAAACAGAAGGGTATCCTAGTAAAACAAGTTTTCTGTGTTGGTTTTGATCCCAAATTATCAAGTCGTGATATTTGAATCCTGCTTTTTGGCCAGCCTCTACAATCTTTGAATGAAGGTCGACATATGGGATTTTATTTTTAGTATCTCGGAAATCTTTTACAACCCAAACATTATAACCACCTGGTTTTGTTACGCGATACAACTCATTCATTATAAATTCAACTTTTTTTATATATACATCCATTGGCATATTACCTAAATCTCTTTCATCGTTAGAGTAGAGATTAGTAGTAGCGTTATTATCAGATACAAAAGCAGAATTTTTATGATGCAAAGTTCTATCTTCAACCACTTTATGAATCAAATCAGCATATGGCGGTGAAGTTATTGTTAATTGAACTTTCTTGTCCGGAAGTTTTTTTAAAACCTCTAAGCAATCCCCTTTAAAAAGCTTATATTTCCCTATTTCGTTACTTTGTGAAAACAGAGATATTTGTTGCGAAGAAGTCTCTTCTTCTATTGCCTCAACAGCCACGTTATAGAATCTGTCTGTTAACTCAATGCCTATTGAGTTACGGTGCGATTTAATTGCAGCAATTACGGTAGTTCCCGTCCCTAAAAACGGATCGAGAACAACATCTAATCGATTGCTATACATAGCAATTAATCTTTCACATAATTTTTCTGGATATGTAGCTCCATGATTCAAATGTTTCTTTTTTCTTGCAGACGATACATCATTCCAAACACTTTTGCTTAGTTCTGCCCATTCGCTGGCACAAAGACCATTAAATGTTTTTTTCCTTTGTTCTTCTTTCTTTTGCTCTTCTGCATTTATCTCGGCTCCATCAGTGCCGTCAAAAAATTCATATGACATAATATCCTCCAAAAGTTATAAGTTGAAATAACGTTTTATTGAAAATGCAATATATCTCCAACATCACAATTTAGAACACAACATATTTTATAAAGTGTGTCTAAAGATACTGCCTCATTTTTACTAAGTTTTGCAACTGCATTAGTGCTTATCTTTGCCGCATCTTTTAATTGGGTTTTGTTCATCTTTTTATCTATCATTAGTTTCCAAAGTTTGTCATAAGAAATGGACATAAAATCACCTCAACTAATCATTGCGATAATTATAACATGTTTTTTGGTTGTTCACAATAAATTCTTGAAAATAATCAAGAAATATTTTTGAAAAGAAAAGATATTTTGACAAAAATAAAAGTGTGCTCGATTTGTATTAAGAACACCATTTATTGCATTACGCGCGCGGTCGTTAGGTAGTGCGAACAAATATCAAGTCCTCGCGGGCAAAACAGCCGCACGGGGCTGTTTTGCTTATCCGCTCTTCCGAATCCTACCCGCATCCAAGCACTCTAAAATTAAAAATGCTTTGCTAAGCAAAGCTACCGATTCGAAACTTGTCAAGATTAGTGGACAGATAAAAGAGTGAAAAAATGGTTTGGAATATAATAACCAATACCGGAATGTAGCCTATCTGAATTGTAATAAAGTTCAATATAGTCAACAATTGTTCTTGCAGCATCCTCGAATGTGAGACGGCTGATATCAGCCATCTCACATTCGAGGGTTTTCCAAAAACTCTCTATCGGCTGATTGTCGCTTGGAGTACCCGGGCGTGACATGCTTTTTCTGAAACCGTTTTCTTCAACCAACCGCTTGGTTTTCCTTGCTGTATATTGACACCCTCTATCGCTGTGGTATACGGCGTCTTTAGGTCTGTTTGGGTTCCTACCTATTGCCATTTTCAACGCATCTTGTACCAGTCTTTGTGTTTGGTTTTTGGCGATACTCCAACCCACTATCCGTCTTGTTGCTACATCAATGATTCCACAAAGATACAGTTTAGATCTGTAACATTTGAGTTCTGTAATGTCTGAACACCATAGATAGTTTGGCTCTGTTACCTCAAACTTGTTCTTTATTAAGTTTTCCTCAATATACTGCTGTTCTGTTGGTTTGAATGGTCTTGGCTTACCGGTTCTGCCACTTTTGGCGGTCAAGCCATTCTTTTTGAGTATTCTTGAAATTCGGTATTCGCTAATATTCACATTTTTTCCAAGCAATTCCTTTCGGATTCGTATCCTTCCGTAATTTCCCTTGTGTTTTTCAAAACAGTTAACTACTGCTTTTTCAAGCTCTTTATCTTCATTATCCTGCTCTTTAGGAATACTGTAATACCCGCTTCTTGACACACCCAACAACTTGCATACTTCACTCGTTTTGTATTTTGCTAACTCCGCTTTTGCGAATTTTACTCGTCTGCCGGGTGTTTCGCAAAGTATGCCGCTGCTTTTTTTAGTATTTCCATCTCCATTTTCAAGCGTTCGTTTTCTTTACGGAGCTTTCTCAGCTCCGCGTCTTCCGAACGCTGATGTCCTTTTCCTACAAACGCCTCTTCTCCATGGGTTTCATACTCATCGATCCATCGGTAGAGCATTACCACATGGATCCCCAGTTTTTCTGCTACTACCGCATGCTTGATTCCGTCTTTTATTACTAATTCGCATGCTTTGACTTTGAAATCTTTGCTGAAAGTTCTTTTCATTGTGAACACCTCTCTGAATATATTTTACCATTAACTCTTCTTTGTGTCCACTTTTACTATACAACTTTCTTCTCTTATCTCTTCTCTCTTATCTTTTATCCGGAAAAAGTCGTTCGCTATTCAGAGAAAAGAGAAGAGAGAAAAATCGAAAGTTGTATAGTAAAAGTGGACACAAAGAAGAGTGAATGGTAAAATATATTCAGAGAGGTGTTAACAATGAAAAGAACTTTCAGCAAAGAATTCAAAGTCAAAGCATGCGAATTAGTAATAAAAGACGGAATCAAGCATGCGGTAGTAGCAGAAAAACTGGGGATCCATGTGGTAATGCTCTACCGATGGATCGATGAGTATGAAACCCATGGAGAAGAG
>CAYUTE010000043.1:0-4234 GCA_964447545.1 uncultured Eubacteriales bacterium | reverse complement strand
ATCGTTTCTTCCTTTCGTGCTGTCCTTTTATGGTAGCCAGTCCTACCTTTGCACCGTTTATTTATATTCCGCTAACAAAGCGGTATTAAACGAAAATAAGAGCAGAATTTTTACAATCCTACTCTTACATTATGGCATATTTAATTTTATTTGTCAAGTATTCGCTTCAATCGTCTGCATTTGTCAATATAAGAACAACTGTGCTTTAATTTTATAACGGATTTATCCATACCCATAACATCTGTTTCTTTTGTAAAATCTGTTTCAAAGTCTAAATAAGGACAATATTTGCAAAAATCTTCAAAATCAAATTTCTCGTATAATTCAAATGGCAATTTTTCTTTATCCATTTTCTCACCTCATATCATATTATTTACTTGTTGTCAAGGGGTGGGCATTTTTCACCAATAAAAGTTTAGCTTAACGGTTTTTTCATTTCATTTCATCGCCTCATTATTTTTGTTCATCAGCAGAAGACTGACTTGCTTCTTTTGCAACATCAACAACTCGATTTAAAAAATCTTTCATTTTGTCACCGACAAAAGTTTCGTTTAACGGTTTCTTCATTTCATCGCTTTGAAAAATCATTTCATCGTGCTGATATACAATTCTTGCAAAATGCGGTTCAATAATCAACTTACAACTATTCGGAAATTCCTCTTGCATCATCGTCATAAGCGGTTGAATTAACTCATCTATTTTTTGAAAATCGTAGTTTTTCATATTTTAGTATCCTTTTCCATCTCTTTTTCAAGCCAATTCTCAAATTGTGAATATAATTTATTTATGTTTTTTAATGACCTTGTGCCATATTGCCCATAAAGTTGTCCGTAAATCATTTGCAAATCATCTTCATAAAGATTTTCTATTATTTTTGCTTTTAAAATTTCTCTTTTCTTTTCATCTTTAGAAAATCTTTCTATAAAAGAAGTTAATTGTGTTTTTGAAAATTCATACATTGTGATTTGCACTTTTTTGCTTTGAGGTTTAACCTTATTAGGTTGCTTATATTCTTTAACTTCTATTATTTCGCATTCATATTTACCTGCAAAAAAATCAGACACAACGTCAGAAGCAAATTTTTCATTACTATTTCTAACAAAAACTTTTGCTGTGCCTACTTCACAATCATTTAATTTGATTCTAACTGTTACTATATATTTTTTCATTTCATCCCCTCATTCTTTTTGGCTGTTTGTAATCGGTTCATCAATGACAATCTGCGTAATATATGCGTGTATCTTGTTATCAGTATGCTATTATTCGCAATCAAGCACCCATTCAACCGCATCCACATTTTTCAATTCTTTTTCAAGAGCGTCAAGCACTTGCGGTCTTTCTTCGTAGTGCATTTTTACATCGTGAATTGTTACGGGTTTATCATTCGTTATATCCTTTCCTGCAACGGAAATGTAAAATTTTCGTAATCGCCCATTTTTTTCATAAAATCATAAACTGTCATTTTCTCACCTCGTATTAAATTGGTTTTGTCAATATGACCGTTATGTTACCATTCTTCGCCAAATATATCTACATTTTCAGTCCAACTATTGGCGACAGCAACAATTATTCCATTTGCAATAAAAAACCAAATATTTTGTCTTGAACCAATATCTATATTGCTGTAAAATCGCTTTATTTCAAGAGATAATTCTTGTACTTGTCTTTTGTATGTTTGTACAAGCTTATATTCCTTATTTCTTAAAATTCTATCATAATATGCTCTATATTCTTTCATTTCATCCCCTCATCATTTTGGGGTGTGCGGTATGCTTCAAGCCGTTTGACAAGGGTTTCCTTGCCAACATCTGCTGAATGATACCACTCCACATCGTGAAAAACATCTTCCAACTGTTCAAACAATACACCAACACGAATTTGTGCCGACTTGCAATATTCAATCAATCTACGAACATCTTTTGCAATATCGGTATATCCTAATTCGATAAGGTCTTGTTCCATTTCTTCCATATCTGCCGTTCTGCCTATAATATCGGGCATTCTTGCATAACATAAATAATTATGACTTCCACCACTCATTTTTTTATCTCTCCTTCCTTTCCTTTGCAACGAGGTAGCGGATAAATTGACTAATGTTCATATAATGGGCGTGAGCATCTTGTTTTAGCTGTTCATATTCCGCATTGTCTTTAAATGTTACTGTTAGCATTTTCATTTTTTATATTCCCTCATATTATATCGCCATTTGTGTCAAATCTAACATTCAATTTTGATGCGACTTTTTCAATGTACGCCCAACTATTTCGAGCTTCCTTTTCGTTTCTGCCAAGAATAGCACCAACATTGACAATTCCGCGTTCCCAAGCATAACCACTTAATTCACCAATTCTAAAAGACTTTTTCATTTTCAAAACCTCTTTCCGAGCTTGTTGCTCTCTTTAGTATGTCTAAATTATACTACTTGTATATACATTTGTCAATACCTTTTTATAGTTTTTTTATATTTTTTTAAAATCCCCTGCTTTATGGCAGGTGTGAGGTTATTGTTTGGGTATTGACATTCTTTTTAAATTGGGTTTTATTCCTGTAACATCGCATATTTCGTTATATTTTGCCCTGTAAGACTTTATTTGTGACTTTAGCTTGTCAATCTCCGCTTGACTGTTTCCAAATGCTTTAAGGGCATTTATTTTGTCTTTTGCGTTGCGTGTTGCACTTTCAAGGTTTCTCATTCTTTGCGACCAATAATACCCGTCTCCCGTACTTTTGCCGATAGTATATTGCTTTTCATTTTCTGATTTCAGCCGTTCCAATTCTTTGGGCGTAAATCGTGGCTCGCTCACGCCAAGAATTATCGGCGTTTCTCGGTGATTGCAGTTATAATCTTCATATAACCGCTCATAAACGCCTTTATCCTCTGCGCCCTCATAAAATACGCCGTTTACCGTCTTTCCGTGTTTTTTGGCGTATTGCTTGCCCTCCATAAATCTATGGCTCGGGCGTGGATTTACCGAGAAACTAACCTCTATACCGTCACAGCTTAATTCTTCACCAATATTGCGGTTATATTCGGCAGTCGCCATTTTGCCGTTATAAAGCATATTCTGACGGACTACGGTATCAAGACGGCGTGTAATTCTTCTCGGTTTATCGTCAATGATTATTTCGCCATAATCTACCCTCATTCCGCTATCGCCTAAATCAAGCACGGTCTTTCTCATAGTGGTATAAAAATCTGTCTTACCGCCTATTATTAAATCGGTTGCTTCGTCAAATGATTTCAAAATCTGCTGTCGGAATGCAACGGGGTTTCCCTTACTGTCAATAACCTTTAATGCCTTTGTTTTTGCGATTTCAAGGAAATCTGCCCCGCTTTTCTTTGAATATGCCTTTATAATCTTTTGAGCTTCTTTATCTTTTGCAATATCCAAAATCGGAACGCCTCTGTATTTATAAAGTGGCTCGCATTCTTTTTGCGCACTCTGAAATAGGCTTGTATATGTTTTCGGCAGGTCTTTTATATTCAACAGTACCGCCGTTGACAACGCCGAAGCAATGATTTTTTCGGTTTTTTTCGCTTCTTTTTTACTGTCATACATTTTTGCCTGTTCAGGTGTCATTTTGCCGATTTTCCCAATTTCACGGCATATTAAGGCAACGGAAAATAACTCCCATTCACTTATTCTGTCAGCGTACTCCTGCGAATAATCTGCCTGTTGCTCTAATTTTAATGTGTCAGCCATTATTCCACCTCTTTCTGCTGTGTGCGAGGTCTATCTCCCACGTCTTGCAAAAATTTGTCAAATTCTTTTTCGGTCATATTGTTCGGATAAAAATAATCCTTTACTTTTTCAAAAGGTTGCAGATAATTTTCAAGAACATCTCTTGCATCTTTTTCCGCTTTCTGTTTGCACAATTCGATATAATACTCTGCGGTAATATTCCAATCAGTAGGGCAGTCAATGACTGTTGAAAATCTGCAATATAATCCGTTCGGTTGCTTTGCTACAAATCCTGCCATTACTCTACCTCATACGTTCTGCCGTCCATTTTTGCGCCGCAATTCGGGCAGTATTTGTATTGAGGCGTTCCCCAGCATCCGCAAATTGAACAAGTCCAAAAAATGCTATTTTCTGTCATTGTCATAGGACTTGTAAAATCTTGCTGACTATTGAGCTGATTGATTTTCTGCATCATCTCTTTGCACTTTTCATAGTTTTCAGCACAGCTATATGCTTCAGACCACTGTTTGTTAACTCTGATTATGATGTTC
>CAYUTE010000042.1:0-1867 GCA_964447545.1 uncultured Eubacteriales bacterium | reverse complement strand
GTGTTTGTAAATCCGCATATTTTTTATTCAGGCAAAGACAAAAGAAAGATTGCAGACATAGTATCATTTAACACCAACACCACCACCGAATAAGGTGGCTTTTTTATTTTATAGGAGGATTACAAGATGAATTACATTAATAATAGTATAAACAAAGAAATTGCTAATATTGCGAATAACACGATTGATTTGTTTGAGGTCGCTACTAACTCCCGTGATTTGGAATTAATGCGCGATACACTCATCAAAAAAATAATGCAAGCGGCGGATTCAGTTGCAGAAACTTATAATCTCGGGGACTACGAAACCCCGACTTATTTCAGAACAACAATAGAAAGAGAGGATATATAAATGAAAAACTTACTTGCTTTTAAATTAGCTTTAGCGACGATCATTGTTAATGGTATACTGGCTTCTGTCATGACAGTCTTTATTGTTAAGGCGGCGATATCTTTTGAGAGAGCGTCTTTACTCTGGTTCTTAATTATTCCGTTAATTGCGGCAAACGGAACTATAAGCTTCAAAGATGAAGATACCAAGAATATTGATATTAAATAGGAGTGATTATTGTGAAGTTTTACACATCAGACTTACACTTAGAACATACCAACTGTATCAGATTTGATAACAGACCGTTTAGAAATACAGACGAGATGAACGCTGAAATAGTCAAGCGTTGGAATACGGTCGTTTCCAAGAACGATGATGTTTACGTTCTCGGCGATATAATCTGGAATAACGCAGATGTCAAGTATATTAGGCAGTTAAACGGTCACAAATATCTTATACGAGGAAATCACGATCGGCTTAACAATGAGATAGAAAAACTTTTTGTCTGGGTAAAAGACTATGCTGAGATAAAAGACAACGGCGAACATTTAGTTCTATGTCATTACCCGATAGCTCATTGGCGTAATGCAGATTACGGAACTATACATCTTTACGGTCATATTCATGCTGGGCGAGACACCAGACCTTTTGAAGAATATACCAGATTGATGAAAGAGAGGGGGTCACCTTATGAATGTTATAATGTAGGCTGTATGCTGCATGATTACACACCGAAAACACTGGAACAGTTAAGATCAGGACTTTAACCCCGTGTAATGCGGGGCTTTTCTTTTAAGGAGGTAACATGAAAGAGAACAAATCAGTAAAGATATTAAACTTAGACGCAAAAGATATTTACATAGCCAACCATTATATAAAAGAGAACCCGAATGGATACAACATACGATACTCTAACGGAAACATTAATTTGCGAAAATTCTCAGGCGACTTAGATAACTGTCTCGACTTGTACAAACTCCGTGAAATCTATCTTAAAGTGTATCACAACAAGAAGTTTACATTTTTTGACAATGGCAAGGAGTATACTCGGCACGTAATAAATGTTAATTTCGATTACAGTAACAAGGAATATAACAGAGTTACATCGGACACGTTCGTTAAGTTCGGGTATGACATAAATGACCTGACACTTAATGATAACATTCTGTTTGTTGACAATGAGTTAATTGCAATTAAAGTTGAAGAAAAGGTAAGCAATCCTGTCGAACTCGAAAAGCTCGGCAGGTATTTTTATTTTAAGGACGGCAAGTATCACGCAAAGAATAATATCGCGGTTCTTAATTCGGTTGCGGCTCTTCGTGAGGATCTGTACGAAAACGGATTTATGTGTGACGGCATAAAGTTCATACGGTTTAAAAGAAGCAGCGGCAGTAGCCGTGTAGGAAAATGTCTGTTTATTGACGAGAAATTATACAGCAGAATTCACAAATGGGAGTGTTGTGGGCTGAAAGTACCGAACGGCTCACAGGTTGACCTTGCGGCATTCGAAGCTTATATATCTCTTACTCTTAGCAGT
>CAYUTE010000041.1:0-36637 GCA_964447545.1 uncultured Eubacteriales bacterium | reverse complement strand
TGTACAAAAACAAAAGCAATCACTGATAATCACAGCGATTGCTTTTTTGCATGTTTAACCCGGTATAACCTATTTAATAATATCGGTAGGCATATACGGCTTCAAAACTTCCGGAATAGTTACAGACCCATCTGCGTTCTGATAGTTTTCAAGAATTGCCGCAACTGTGCGTCCAACTGCCAGACCCGAACCATTTAGTGTATGAACTAATTTTGCTTTATCTTTTGGATTATCTTTATATCTTATCTGAGAACGACGAGCTTGATAATCCTCAAAATTGGAACAAGAAGAAATTTCAACATAACGTCCGTATGATGGCATCCATACTTCTATATCGTAAGTTTTGGCAGAACAAAATGTTATGTCTCCTGTGCACAAACAAACAACTCTATATGGCAATTTTAAAAGTTGTAATAAATGTTCGGCATCATTTGTTAATTTTTCAAGCTCCTCATATGAGTCTTCCGGCTTTACAAACTTAACAAGTTCTACTTTATTAAACTGATGTTGACGGATCAATCCACGTGTATCACGCCCGGCAGCACCTGCTTCTGACCTAAAACATGCCGAATAAGCACAATATTTAATCGGTAAATTTTTCCCATCTAAAATTTCATCTCTATGGAAATTTGTTACGGGGACTTCGGCTGTTGGAATTAAATAAAAATCGGAGTTTTCAACTTTAAATCCGTTATCAAATTTAGGTAATTGTCCGGTTCCGTACAAAGATGCTTTATTAACCATAAACGGCGGGAAAACTTCTTCATAACCGTTTTTTGCATGGGTATTCAAAAAGAAATTTATAACGGCTCTTTCAAGTTTTGCACCAAGCCCTTTATAAAAGTGGAATCTTGCACCTGTAACTTTTGCGGCACGTTCTGCATCTAATATGCCTAAATTTTTGCCTATCTCCCAATGAGGTTTAGCTTCAAAATCAAATTTATTAGGCTCCCCCCAACGTCTAATTTCGAGGTTTTCACTATCATCTTTTCCAAATGGTACGCCATCGTTTTGAACATTAGGCACACTTAAAAGAAGTTCTCTTTCACGTTCTTCAATTGTGCTTAATTCTTTTGATTTTTCAGAAATATTATTTGAGATTAATTTCATTTTAGCAAAAAGTTCGGTTGTATCTTCTCCGCTTTTTTTCATTGCAGGTATTTTTTTATTAACCGAATTTTGCTCAGCTTTCATTGTTTCAACTTCAGAAATAATCTTCCTTCTTTTATCATCTAAATCTATAATCTCGTCTATAACTTCGCTCATATCGCTGCCACGAGCAACCATTGCTTTTTTTACCTTTTCGGTTTCATTTCTTATAAATTTTATATCTAACATAATGTTTATCTTCTCCTATTATTATATTTTTTTAGCGATGCACCGCTAAATTTAGAACTTTTGGAACGTTTCGCACCAATCATACAAATTAAAGTGCCGGCAAAGAATTCAACAAAGGAAACAACTATATTTTGAGATGTATACATTGATGATGAAAAATTCCTTAAATAAATTTCAACAACTGCTGTTAAAAGTCCGATAAATAAAGGCAACTCTAAACTTTTCCAAAATCCTTTAGACTTAGTCACCGTTAATTTACCAACAAAAATTCCAAAAACAAAATATTCTAAAAATCTCATTAGTTCAAACATGTCTTCAGTACTGAATCTGTACCCAAAATTCAAACTTCTGCACAAGTCATTTGTAAACTTTGCCGACTGAGCAGTTACAAAAGTATCTTGCGCACTCAGATATGGATTAAAAAGTATAAATGCGCCTAAAGCTACGGTTAAAAATATAAAAAGAAACTTAAAAAACTGTTTTTTAAACATAATCCTATTCCTTTAATTTTATTATTTTAAAAGCAAACTATATATATTGGAAAGGTCTTCCTCTCCTAAGAATTCTATTTGAACCGTGCCTTTTTTTCTGCGCCCTGAAACTATTTTTACCTTTCGATTTAGTTTTTTAGTAAGATCAGATTCAATTTTGTCATATAAAGTATCTGTTTTTATTGTTTTTAAAGATTTAGTTTTTTCTATTTCTTTAAAAGTCATTTTTCTAACGAGTTGTTCAAGCTGTCTAACGTTTAAACCTTGAGAAACTGTTACTTTTAATGCACGTTTTATGTCATCTTCACTGCTAAGACTCAAAAGAGCTCTTGCGTGGCCCGGAGATATCTCATGCGATTCTAATTTCTTAATAACAATGTCAGGCAAACTTAAAAGTCTTATCGTGTTTGCAACGTACGGTCTAGATTTGCCCACAACACTAGCAACTTCTGTTTGAGTAAGCTTATATGAATCCATTAAAGATTTATATCCTCTTGCTTCTTCTAATGCCGATAAATTTTCACGTTGCAGATTTTCTACAAGTGCCAACTGCATTATTTTTTCATCAGAAATATCTTTTATAATAACCGGCACTTCGGTAAGACCTGCCATTTTAGAAGCTCTATATCTGCGCTCGCCTGCTATTATTTTGTATTTTCCGGACGAAAGGGGCTTTACCACTATAGGTTGAATTATTCCGTGTTTAGAGATTGAATCAGCAAGCTCTTTTAAAGCCTCGGTTTCAAAATCAGTCCTGGGCTGAGATTCGTTTGCTTCAAGTTCAGAAATCTTAAGCGCCACGGGAACATTTTCGTTTTCTATATTATTCTCCATAAATATTGCGTCTAGACCTTTACCTAATCCACTCAATTTTGCCGCCAAAAAACTCACTCCTTAAACATATTTATCTGATTTCTGCTAAATTAACTATTTTTATTTAATATTTCTCTTGCAAGATCTTTGTATGCCCACGTGCCTTTATTGAATTTAGAAAAATAAGCTACCGGCTTACCAAAACCCGGTGATTCCGCAAGTTTAACGTTGCGTGGAATAGTTGTTTTAAAAACTTTATCAGGAAAATTTTTATTAACTTCATCCATAACTTGACGTGTAAGATTAAGTCTGGTATCACACATAGTCATTAAAATTCCCTCTATCTCAAGCTCGTGATTATGGTGTCTTTTAACAACTTTTATTGTATTAATAAGCTGTGATAGTCCTTCAAGAGCGTAAAATTCACATTGAATCGGCACAATGATAGTATCGCTGGCACAAAAAGCATTAATGGTTATTATTCCCAGTGAAGGCGGACAATCTATAAATATGTAATCGTACGTGTTTTTTAGATGAGAAATTTTATTTTTTAGTTTTGACTCTTTACCTGAAAACAAACTTATTCCTGAATCCGCTGCTGCTAAATTGATGTGTGCCGGAATTAAGTCAAGATTTTTAAATTCTGTATGAATTATAGCATCTTCGGCTGAAACATCTTTTTCCAAAACATCATAAGAAGATTTTTCAACATTTTTCTTATTAAACCCTAAACCACTTGTTGTATTGCCCTGGGGGTCTAAATCTATAACCAAAACTTTTTTGCCCTGCAAACCCATAGCAGCAGAAAGATTAATAGAGGTAGTAGTTTTTCCAACTCCACCTTTTTGGTTTGAAATAGAAATGATTTTTCCCATAAAAATCCCCTTTGCATAAATTTTAAATGTGTTTTGCATAAGATTAAAAACCATTGTTTTTTTCTTCGATTGTTTCACGTGAAACAATTGCATAAACATTTTTGTTCCTGCAACCATAATACCATTATTAATAAAATATAGCAAACAAAATTATAGCGGATTTTTTGAAATTTGAGAATTTGAACGTGGGTATTTAGAAGAAATGGGTTTTGCTTTTTTTATAACAACAACAGAACGCTCACCTTTATTTAATGGTAATTCAAATTTTTCTATTTTTTCTAATTTTCCACCCAAACAAGAAATCGCATTTTTAGAGTTTTCATATTCATCGTCTGCAGAAGGCCCTTTCAATGCAACAAAACAACCGCCGGGGTTAACATAGGGCAAACAGTATTCACAAAGAATATTAAGCGGTGCAACTGCACGAGAAACACAAAAATTAAATTTTTCTCTGAACTCTTTTTTTCTGCTAATCTCTTCAGCTCTCCCAGATATGATTTTTACATTTTTTAAATCAAGTTCATCGCAAAGTTTTTCTAAAAAAACAGTTCTCTTTTTTAAACTATCCAGTAGCGTTAAATTAACATCATCTTTTAAAATCTTTATCGGAACACCAGGAAATCCGGCCCCTGTACCAATATCTATAATACTATCAGAAGATTTTATATTTAAAAACTTAGTAAAAGCGATGCTATCCAAAAAATGTTTTATTGCAACATCTTCCGGAGTTTTTATAGCAGTTAAATTAGTATGAGAATTATATTCAAGTAAAAAATCCATATACTTTTTGAATTTCTCTAACTGAACATCAGAAAGTTTAATACCAAAATTATTTGATTCAGATTTTAAAAGTTCAATCATTTTGATCTCCTTTAAAATTTTTAGTACTAAGCCAAATTATCAAAACAGAAATATCAGCAGGGCTAACGCCGGAAATCCTAGAAGCTTGACCAATATTCTGCGGTTTTATTTTACTTAATTTTTCAATAGCTTCTAAACGCAAACCTTTTATATCTTTATAATTTATTTCAGAAGGCAAGGTTTTATTTTCAAGTCTGCGCATTTCAGAAATCCGTCTATTCTGACGCTCTATATAACCTTTATATTTTATCTCTGTTTGGACTTTTTCAAAAACTGATTTTGGGATATCTTTAGGACGTGTTTTATCAAATTTTTCTAAATCCTCATAAGATACCTGCGGACGTTTTAAAAGTTCATACATTTTAATTCCCGTTTGAATAGGAGATGTTTCACGTGAAACAAGCGTTAAATTAATATCCTCGCTTGGCGATATTACAACTTTCTTTAAACGCTCCATTTCTTGTTTTTTCCAAAGAATCAATTGTTGAGTTTTTAAAAATCTTTCATCGCTTATAAGTCCAACTTCATGCCCGATAGGGGTTAATCTTTCGTCTGCGTTATCCTGCCTCAAAACAAGCCTATATTCAGAACGAGAAGTCATCATTCGGTAGGGGTCGTTAACACCTTTGGTGATTAAATCGTCAATAAGCGTACCTATATACGACGTCCCTCTATCAAGAATCATTGGTTTTTTACCTTTAATTTTCAGCGCAGCGTTTATTCCCGCAACAATCCCTTGTGCAGCAGCTTCTTCATAACCTGAACTACCATTAAATTGTCCGGCACCATAAAGCCCGGGGAATTCTTTATATTCAAGAGTTGCGTTCATTTGTTGTGGATCGGATATATCATACTCTATTGCGTATGCAGGACGCATAATTTTAACATTTTCAAGCCCCGGAATTGTTCTATACATTTTAATTTGTACATCTTCCGGGAGAGATGTAGACATTCCTTGAAGATACATTTCTTCTGTGTTTTCTCCGCATGGTTCAATGAAAAGTTGATGACGTTTTTTATCTGGGAATCTGACAATTTTATCTTCTATACTAGGGCAATATCTTGGTCCGATGCCTTCGATTTTTCCACTATACATCGGCGATCTGTGGAGATTATCCAAAATAACTTTTTTAGTTTCATCGTTTGTCCAAGAAATATGGCATAAAACTTGATCTCTTTTTAAATCTTCATTCTCGTAGGAAAAAGGAACAATTTTTTCATCACCATATTGTTTTTCTAGATTTTCAAAATTTATGCTAGATTTCAATACTCTTGCCGGAGTTCCTGTTTTAAACCGTTTTAGCTTAAGACCGAGTTTTCTTAAAGAATCGCCCAAAAGCGCAGCGGGGAAGACCCCATCAGGGCCACTGGAAAATGAAGTTTCTCCAATATGTACTCTGCCTTCTAGGAATGTACCTGTTGCAATTATGACAGCTTTAAAAATATATTTATAATTATTTCTAGAAATTAAAATCCATTTTTCACTTTGTTTATCAAAAGAAATATCAGTTATCTCAGCTTGCTTTAAAAGCAGATTTTCCTGCATTTCTACAACGTGTTTCATGGTTTCTTTATATCTGTTACGGTCTATTTGAGCACGCAAAGAGTGCACAGCGGGTCCTTTACCTAAATTAAGCATTCTACTTTGCAAAAAGCATTTATCGGTAGTTTTACCCATCTCTCCACCAAGAGCATCTATTTCTCGTACCAGATGTCCTTTAGCCGTACCGCCTATTGATGGATTACAAGGGCAATTTCCTACAGAATCCAAATTTATTGAAAAAATAATTGTTTTACACCCAAGACGAGCCGAAGCAAGTGCCGCTTCAATACCTGCGTGACCGGCACCTATTACCGCAACATCATATTCTTCTTCAAAATTCAACTTTAATTACTCCTTAAAAACAAATATTTTATTTTCCTACACAAAACCTAGAAAAAACCTCATTTACAATCGCTTCGCTTGCGCTTTCGCCTGTGAATTCCATAAATACTTCAGTAGCATCTTGCAACAAAACAGTTACTGCGTCTAATGTCATACCGGATTTAATCTCGGCTATAGCTTTTTCTATAAGATTTTTGACCTTTTTTACCGCGCTTAATTGTCGCTCATTAGAAATCAACATATCTGCCGGATCAGATTTAGCAATACCAACAACCTGTTCAACAACTTCTTTTAATCTTTCTATTCCTGAACCTTTTAACGCTGAAAGTTCAACAATTTTATTTGAAAATGTTGATAATTTGGAGATATCTAATTTTATCTTTAAATCACATTTGTTAAGAATTATTATAGTTCTATCTTTTTTGCACATTTTCAAAAGTTCAACATCGTAATCCGAAAGCGGGGAAGATGCATCTATAACTAACATCGTTAGGTCAGAAATTTCTATGCTTTCTTTTGATTTTTTTACTCCGATTTTTTCAATTACATCTTCTGTTTGACGTATACCGGCGGTATCGGTTAAAATTAACGGAATATCGCCCACCATAACGGTTTCTTCAATAACATCTCTGGTTGTTCCGGGAATATCGGTAACAATAGATTTTTCACAACCGGCAAGTAAATTCATAAGTGTTGATTTTCCAACATTTGGTTGCCCAACAATCGCGGTTTTTACGCCATTTTTTAAAACTTTACAAGCATCATAACCATCTATAAGTTTTTGAATTTCCAACTCAATTTTATTAAGATTATTCAAAAGTTCGCCACTGCTAATCTCCGGAACGTCATCTTCGGGATAATCTGCCCAAACGCTAAGACCTGCCATAATTTCAACAAGTTTTGATTTTATTGTTGATATCTTTTTACCGGCAACACCTTCACGTAAATTAAAAGCTATTTTATTTGCTTTTTCGCTTTTTGCAGATATCAAATCCATAACCGCTTCCGCTTGTGAAAGGTCCATTTTACCGTTCAAAAAAGCTCTTTTAGTAAATTCTCCGGGCTTTGCCAAACTTGCGCCAGAATCCAAAATTGCACGAAGAACACGTCGTACTAAAAATATCCCACCATGACACGAAATTTCAACAACATCCTCTCCGGTATAACTATGAGGAGCTTTAAAAACCAAAGCAACCGCTTCATCTATATCTTCGTTATTATATGAGATTTTACCGTATTTTGCGGTATATCCTTTTAGTCTTTGCAAACAATTTGATTTTTCACCCACAAAAGGAACAAAAATTTTATCTGCAATTTTAGTAGCATCTTCACCGGAAATTCGTATAACTCCTATTCCTCCAACGCCTTGCGGAGTTGAAATTGCAGCTATTGTATTCATATTTATCCCTTCTTTTTATTTAAAAAATTCAATTGCTCCCTCTTATTTTAGGGAGCAAAAACTAGTTGTATTAAATACAAAATTTATTATTTTGTTCCTTGTGGAGATATAACTATATGTCTTTCAGCGCCTTCGCCTTCTGACCAAGAACAAGCTCCATCAACTTTATCTACTGCAGAATGTATTATTTTTCTTTCGTAGGATTTCATCGGATTAAGAGAAATAGTTCTACCTGTAAATACCGCTTTTTTAGCCATTTTATTTGCCAGAGCCTCAAGAGTTTCTTTACGTTTTTCTCTGTAATTTCCGGCTTCAATTCTTATCCTACAAAAATCATTTTTACCACATCTATTGTTTACAATAAGACTAATTATATACTGAAGTGAATCCAAAGTTTCGCCGTGTTTTCCTACTATGTAACCAATACTATCATCGCCGGTTACTTTAATCTCGCATAAGTCTTCGGTTTCTGAAACTATCTCTACGGATAAATTTTCAAGACCCATATAAAAAAGTAATTCTTTTAAAATCTTTTCAGCTTTAGCTCCTACAGATTTTTTCAAAACACCACGTACTTGAGCCGGATTTCCACCAAACACTCCCAAAACCTTTTTTGATGGATTTTGTGTGACTTCAAAACTAACATTTTCTTCATCCGCTCCAAGCAACTTACACGCTTTTTGTTTTGCAATCTCAACCGTTTCGCCAGAAGCATAAACCTCTTCGACCATGATTTGAAAACACCTCCGTATAAAATAACATAAAACTTTATATTTTAATAATTTTTTTAATCTTCAATGTTTTTTTCACTAATAATATCAGCTTCATCAAGTTTTAGCCTTGCAAATCTGGCAGCTTCGTTTTTTGCATTAATTGTCTGCACATTATAGAATTTATTTAAAATTAAACCTTGTATAAAATTAAAAACCGTATTAAAAATCCAGTATAAACCAACAGCACCCGGCAATCCATACGAAATCCAAAGCGGTAGAAGAGCCATAGCATATGGCATAAATTTTGTACAACCGGGCATTTGATTATTTGCACCGGACATTTTCTGGAGCAAATAGTTACTAATAACAGTTGTTATAAAGCATAAAACGGGAATTAACCATAACATCTGAGAAAATTGACATTCGTTTGGCGCTTTTAGCAAATCGATACCAAACAAATCAAAACCTAAGCTATATTCTTCAATATCTGACAGCTCATCTTTATTAAACATTGTAAGTTTTGGTTTTATTTCTTTAAAATTGCGAACTATTTGGAATTCTTGAACACCATTAATTACCGGTTGATTTTTTTCTTCTGCAAAGTCATTAAAAACAACAAGAGCTTGAGAAACTTTTTCCTGCGGAATATGTAAGGTGTTTGTTAAGGGTTTTTGTACCGCATTGTAAATTCCCGATAACAAAACAAGCGGCAAAAGCATAGTAATAAAGCACCCAGACATCGGATTAAATCTTTCTTTTTCATAGAGCTTTGCCATCTCTTCGTTATACTTTTGTCTGTCTTTTCCATACTTTTTCATTAATTCGTTTTGTTTTTCTGTCATTCTGGCTTGAGAAGCCATATTTTTTTGACGTTTAATAGCAGTGGGGAACATAATAATGGTAATAAGCAAACAAAGCAATGCTATTGCAATACCATAACTACTAAAAATATCAAAAAAGAACCATAGTACATATCCGAGCAAACTGCCAAACATTTCAAATATTGCCAAATCAAAAACCCCTTTTAATAACCTAATTATATAATTATAAAAAACTATTCCCATTATAACATAAAACTCATTCAAAAAAAACAACAAACTTTTATAAAAAAATCACCTCAATTAAGGGGTGATTTAAAAAATATATATTCTAGTAAATTAAAAATAGACAAAAATAAAGTTGGCACCTTCCTATTTTCCCGGGCCGTCGCCGGCCAAGTATCTTCGGCACTATTGAGCTTAACTACCGTGTTCGGGATGGGAACGGGTGTACCCTCAACGTCATCAATACCAACGCTTTTTATTATATATAAATATTCAATCGTTGTCAACACTTTTAAAAAAACATTTAGAAGTTTGTTTTTTTAAACAAAAAAGTTTCTTAAAAACCAGATAACAAACCATAACATTCACAAAAACCATCAACCGGGCTAATCTTTCCTTACAGGATCATATCCACCTTTACAAAAAGGATTACATCTTATAAAGCGCCATAAAGCCATAAAACCACCTTTTAGCGCTCCGTGTGTTTGTATTGCATCAACAGCGTAATCTGAACAGCACGGAATAAATCTGCAACAAGGTTTTTTTAATTTAGAAATATATTTTTGATAAAATCTTATAAGAGATATCAAAAAAACTTTCAAGATATTACCCCCAGATTTTTAAGTTGAGCCGTCATCGTTTTAAAAACTTCACCCATTTTTACGTGGCACGTCTTAGCACGTGCAATAAAAACAATATCATATCCATTTTTTATTTCTTTTGTTTTTTTTATTTCAAAAAAAGCGGCACGAACAACTCTGCGAGCTCTATTTCTTTGAACAGCTCCACCAATTTTCTTGCCGGTTGTTATACCGTATCTTGCAAAGCCTAATCTGTTTTTTACCACGTAGGTGACCAAACAAGAAGACGCCATGCTTTTTCCGCGATTATATGCTTTTCTGAATTCACAATTTTTACTTAATTTTGTTTTTTTATCCATAAAAAATCCCTGCATATAAAAATAAAGACCTGTACACAGATCTTTATTTATTTTTAATTTAAAATATCAAATTAATAACTTAATCTTTTTCTGCCTTTTGCTCTTCTGCGAGCTAAAAGTTTGATTCCGCTACGGGTTGACATTCTTTTTCTAAAGCCATGTTCTTTTTTTCTGTGTAATTTCTTTGGCTGATAGGTTCTCAGCATAAAATTTCCCTCCGAACTCCAAAATTTATAACTCGAACCTATTTTATAAGGTACAAGCGTTATCTTTTTCTTAAGACTGTACGTTATATTATAATAACAAAATCAACACTTGTCAAGTTAAAAAAAACATAAATCACCCACAAAAGACAAGTTAGTCAAGGTTTTGTAACTCGAGTTGTTAATATTAAATCAAAAACTGCAGCGAGCAATATTGAAAACAAACTCAAAAAATGATACTATATTATGATATTGTATAAAGTAATATTATTTAATGGGGGTACTTAAAGCAATGAACTCTTTTAACGAGGCTTGGAGTTTGATTTGCGACTTTTGCAAAACTCGCATAACAGGTGTTGCTTACAAAACTTGGATAAGCAGAATAGAACCTATAAAACTGGATTTTGATGAACAAAAAGCTGTATTGATGGTTCCCAACGAATTCCATAAGCAAACATTGGACAAGTGTTACAGAAATCTTATAACAAGTGCTTTTAACGAGATTTTTGGTTCCGGAATAGATATTTGTTTCACTGTTCCCGATGAGGTTGAAAACCTAAACAAAAAAAGCGACCAACACCTTGCAATAGATTCTGATTATGAATTCACTTTTGATACTTACATAGTTGGGTCTTCAAATAAATTTGCCCACGCAGCTGCTTTGGCTGTTGCCGCAAATCCGGCAGGAGCGTATAATCCGCTTTTTATATACGGGAATTCCGGACTTGGAAAAACACACCTTTTATACGCAATTTGCAACGATATTAAAAAAACTCGTCCCGAAAAAACATTCCTTTATATAAAAGGGGACGATTTTACAAACGAACTGATTGATTCAATTAGAAAAAATACAATGAGTGAATTTCATCAAAAATATCGTAAAACAGATGTCTTGCTCGTTGACGATATTCAATTTATAGCAGGAAAAGATTCTACACAAGAAGAATTTTTCCATACTTTCAATTCTCTCTATGAAGCAAAAAAACAAATCGTTCTAACGTCAGATAGACCCCCAAAAGAAATACAAACTCTGGAGGACAGGCTCCGTACAAGATTTGAATGGGGATTAATAGCCGATATTCAGCCACCGGATTTTGAAACAAGAATAGCTATAATCAAACGTAAAGCCGAGCTTTTGGATATAAAAATACCAAACGAGGTTTGCGAATATATAGCAAAAAAACTAAAAACAAATATCCGTCAGCTTGAAGGTGCGGTTAAGAAAATGAAAGCTCACCATCTTTTGGGCGGCGAACCTATGGGATTGCAAACAGCTCAGTTAGCGATTTCAGATATTCTTAATAACGATCAGCCACCACCGGTAACCATAGAAAAAATAATAGAAGAAGTTGCTAGAACATTCAACGTTACAGCCGATGATATTCGTTCATCAAAACGTTCGGCGGCCGTTTCTAACGCAAGACAAATTTCTATATATGTAGTTCGTGAAATAACCCAATTACCTTTAACATCGATAGGTAAAGAATTCGGTGGCAGAGACCACTCAACCATAGTTTACGCTCTGCAACAGGTTGAAAAAACTCTTTGTTCAAACATAAAAACAAAAGCCATGGTAGAAGATATAATAAAAAACATAAGAGACAGATAATTTTTTACCCTTTTTTCTTTCAACATTTTTTAAACATTAAACATAAAGTTTTCAACAAAAATGTTGAATTTTAAATTTCTCAAAAAATCACCAACAAACATTAAACAGTTTGTCCACATTTGATTTTTGCGTCTTAATTTTTGATTTTAGGCGGATTTAGCCCTGTTTCAACAAATTAACAGCCCCTACTACTAATACTATTAATTTATACTATTCTTACATTACTTACTTTGTTTTTTGAATTTTTTAAAAGAAAGGTTTGTGGAAAAATCTTATGAAATTATCTTGTGAAAAAACCAAATTAGTTGAAGCTCTTACCAGTGTACAAAAGGCAGTGGCACAAAAGTCAACTATTCCGGCGCTGGAAGGAATACTATTAAAAACCACCAAAGACGGACTTCTGCTGTGCGGTTATAACACAGAGATGGGTATAAAAACCGTAATTCCCGCCAGATTAAACACCGAAGGTGCAATAGTTTTAAATGCTCATTTGTTTACCGAAATAGTAAGAAAATTACCAAGCGATTTGGTAGAGATAGAAGTTTTAGATAAATTTGTAACACAAGTTATAAGTGGAAAAAGTCGCTTTGAAATACTAGGGCTTGACCCGGTAGAATTCCCAAAATTACCGGAAGTCGATGACGCTTCTTGTTTTGAAATTTCCTCCGAAACACTAAAAAGTATGATACGTCAAACAATTTTTGCTGTTGCAGATACCGATACCAAACCGGTCCATACAGGAACATTGTTTGAGATAAGAGATAAATCAATAACACTGGTTTCTGTTGATGGATACCGTATGGCTATGCGTACAGAACCGCTTAAAGAAGAGCTGGATTTAAGATTTGTTGTTCCCGGAAAAACATTAAGAGAAGTTTTACATTTAATGCCGCAAGAAGAAGAAACACTAAAACTTTCGGCAGGAATGAGACACATAGTATTTAAAGTTGGAGATTACACAATAGTTTCCAGACTTCTGGAAGGAGAGTTCTTAGATTATAAATCTACAGTCCCCAATACTGCAAAAAGCACAGTAAAAGTAAATACACAAGATTTTATAGAAAGCATAGAAAGGGTTTCTTTGCTTATAACAGACAGACTTAAAAGTCCTGTAAGATGTTTATTTTCAAAAAACAAAATCAATCTTTCTTGTGCAACCGTATACGGTAAAGCGGGCGATGAAATTTCTGCAAAAAGCGATGTAGATGATAATTTTGAAATCGCATTTAATAATAAATATATGACCGATGCACTCAGAAACACAGATTGTGATGAAATTCAAATTGTTTTGAACGGAGCTTTAAGTCCTATAAAAATTTTACCTAAAAAAGGAGATTCGTTCTTGTTTTTAGTTTTGCCGGTAAGAATAAAAGCAAACTAAAAATAAGATGTTTGAGTTTTAAAAATAAGATTATGAAAAAAGAAATAGAAGAAATAAAATGTATTAAAAAATCAGACAATACAAAAGAGAATTATATAAAACTGGATTCTTTTTTAAAATTCTGCGGAAGCGCTATAACCGGAGCAGAAGCAAAAAATCAGATTTTAAGTGAAAGCATAAAAGTTAACAACGAGATTTGCACCATGAGGGGCAAAAAACTTTATGATAACTATGAAATAGAAACTCAAGAAAAAATATATAGGGTGAAATTTATTTGAAAGTTTTAAAAATTTGCTCTGAAAATTATCGAAATTTAAATACAGGCTGCGTTGATTTCTGTGATGGATTTAATTTTATTTACGGGGATAACGCTCAAGGAAAAACGAATTTACTTGAATCTGTCTGGATGCTCACGGGTGCTAGATCTTTTAGAGGAACTAAAGATGAAAACTTAATAAACTTTGAAAAAGATTTTGCAAAAATAGATGCTCGGGTTTTTATGAACGAACGGAACCAAGAGATAAAACTGGTTTTTGACGGAGAAAAAAGAAAAGCTTTTTTAAACGATGTTCCGCAAAGATACGCAACGCAACTTATAGGAAGTTTTAAAGCGGTTTTGTTTTCTCCGACGCACGTTTCGCTTGTTTGTGGAGGCCCGGAGAAAAGGCGTAAATTTTTAGATGCGGCCATATGTCAACGAAAACCGACATATACTTCAATTTTAGTGCGTTATAATCAATTAATAAGACAGCGTAACACACTGTTAAAAAATAAATATAACACTCAGGATTTTGAAGGAGTTTTAAATGTTTTAGATGTTTCTTTATCGCATATTGGAGCGCAGATTTTAAAATATAGATTAGATTATATGAAAAAACTTGTTTCTGCTTGTTCTAATATTTATTCCGAGATATCTTCCGGCAAAGAAAAAATTCAAATAAGTTATATTTCAAGAATTATAAAAAACGAGAACTTAGATGTTGATTTAAACGAAATAGAAGAACTTATGTTTCAGAAATTAAAAAGTTCGCTGGAGTTTGATTTAAAAACAGGTTTTACCAATAACGGTCCGCACAAAGATGATTTATCTATATTGGTGAATGAAAAATCAGTTAAAAACTTTGGTTCGCAAGGTCAACAACGCTCCGCGGCACTTGCTTTAAAACTCGCCGAGGCAGATATTTTGGAAGAAAATTTTAATGATCCACCCGTGATTCTTTTAGACGATGTTATGAGCGAGTTAGATGATGCAAGAAAATCATATATGCTAAAAAAAGCTAAAAATCGTCAAGTGTTAATAACGGCGTGTGATCGTTCAGCTTTAGAGATGGTTTCGGGAGGTTTCGTTTTTAAAGTCAAAGACGGAAAGATAACGAAGATTTAAGAATTTTATTTAATTTTTCGGGGTGACAAATATTGTACGTTAACATAGGTGGAGATTTTGTTGTTAGCAGCAGCGACATAGTTGGAGTTTTTGATATCGATAAACTCACAGTTTACGGGACTAATAGAATTTATTTGTCAAAAATCGAAAAAAGAGGTAAAATAATAAATATCACTCAGAAACTGCCAAAATCCTTTGTTATTTGTAATAACGGTTTCCAAAACGTTGTTTATATAAGTCCGCTTATGGCCTCGACCATAACAAAAAGAATTGCTCAAAACAGCTTGGAATTTAGTGGGGGTGTTTAAGAATTGAATTTAAAATTACCTGTTTGTCCGCATTGTAGGACTCGGCTTAGTTATATAGATTCTTTTATAACTAAAAACAAAAGTATATGTAAATGTCCTAATTGTGGGAGGATATCGGTTGTTAAGATTCTTTCCGGTATGTATAGAAATCTTGTTTTGGCCCAGATTGTTTCAATAATTGCATTTATAATAACTTTAATTTTGGGCGGAAAGTATTGTTTGTTTGGAATTGCAGTTATAATAATTGCTTCTTTGTTTTTTTATGGTTTTTCTCCGTTTATGATTGCTATGAATAAAACAAAAGTTAATAAACACAAAGAAAACGAAAGTTTAGATTTAAATAAAGCAAGTAAGCGTGGTACAGATACAGAAACTGAGATTTATAGTAATTAATTTTAATAATATTTTTTTGGAGGAGTTTTATTTTGGAAAATAACGAGATAAAACAAGATAACGGAAAGTATGGTGCCGGAGAAATTCAAGTTCTTGAAGGGCTTGAAGCTGTTAGAAAACGCCCCGGTATGTATATTGGTAGCACAGGGCCAAGAGGGCTTCATCATTTGGTTTATGAGATTGTAGATAATGCAATCGATGAAGCTTTGGCGGGATATTGCGATAAAATAAACGTTGATATTTTGCCTGATAATATCATAAAAGTTTGCGACAACGGACGTGGTATTCCGGTTGGAATTCACCCAACAGCCGGAATTCCTGCTGTTACAGTGGTTTTTACAGTTCTACACGCAGGCGGAAAGTTCGGCGGCGGAGGATATAAAGTCTCCGGAGGTCTACACGGTGTAGGATCTTCGGTTGTTAATGCACTTTCCGAATGGTTAGAAGTTGAAGTTAAAGACGGAAAAAATATTTATAAACAACGTTTTGAACGTGGTAAAATCGCAAGCGACCTTGAAGTTGTCGGAAAAACAACCGAACGTGGTACAACAATACTTTTTAAAGCTGACCCTGAAGTGTTTAAAGAAACCACTGTTTATGATTATGAAGTTCTTCAAACTCGTTTGCGTGAACAAGCGTTTTTGAATGCCGGAATTAGAATCATTTTAAAAGATACTCGTAATCCTGACGAAGTACGTAAAGACGATTTCATGTATGAAGGCGGAATAAAGAGTTTTGTTGAATATATTCATAAAAAACGTGGTCTTGGAGTTGTTCATGACGATGTTATAATGTTCAAAGATTCTTTGCCGGACGGTACTGCAAGCGGTGAAGTTGCTCTGCAATATAACGATAGTTACAATGAGCTTATTTTGTCATTTGCAAATGACATTCATACTATTGACGGCGGAACTCACGAAGATGGCTTTAAACGTGCGTTCACAAGAGTTATAAACGATTATGCAAGAAAATATAAATTGTTAAAAGAAAACGACAGAAATTTTTCAGGTGAAGATGTTCGTGAAGGTTTAACAGCTATAATAAGTGTTAAAATTCAAAATGCTCAATTTGAGGGTCAAACGAAAACAAGACTTGGAAATACTGAAATTCGTGGACTTATAGATAATATCGTAAGCGAAAAGTTCATGACATATCTTGAAGAAAATCCGGCTGTTGCCAAAGCTATAGTTGAAAAAGCCATGTCAGCCTCCAGAGCACGTGACGCCGCTAAAAAAGCACGTGATTTGGTTCGCCGTAAATCAGCAATGGAAACCGCTTCTTTACCGGGAAAACTTGCAGATTGCCAATCTAAAAACGCAGAAGAAACAGAAATATATATAGTAGAGGGAGATTCTGCAGGAGGCTCCGCAAAATGCGGTAGGGACCGTAAATTCCAAGCAATTTTACCTCTTTGGGGGAAAATGCTTAACGTAGAAAAATCAAGAATCGATAAAGTTTATGGCAACGAAAAATTAATGCCGGTAATAACAGCTTTGGGTTGTGGAATCGGTGATGAATTTGATGTTTCTAAACTTAGATACGGTAAAGTTATAATTATGGCCGATGCCGACGTTGACGGTTCGCATATCCGTACGCTTTTGTTAACGTTTTTCTTCCGCTTTATGAAACCGGTTATAGAACAAGGTCATATATACATTGCGCAACCACCGCTTTATAGAATAACCAAGAGCAAAAAACATTATTATGCATATTCAGATGAAGAGCGCGATAAAATTTTGAAAGAGCTCGCCAGCGGAACTGAAATTCAGCGTTATAAAGGTCTTGGTGAAATGGATGCCGATCAACTTTGGGAAACTACAATGAACCCTGAAACAAGAATTATGCTAAGAGTTTCTCTTGAAGATGCAGCGGCCGCTGATGAAACTTTTACAATCTTGATGGGTGATAAAGTTGAACCACGCCGTGAATTTATAGAGCAAAATGCAAGATATGTTCAAAATTTAGATGTATAATTTGAACAAATTTTAACGCAAGGTATTGAAATTTAATTCAAATAAGTATACAATTTCACAAAGTGTGATTGTATGTTGCAATCTAAATATTAATTTTAAACACAGTAAAAGGAGAAATCATGAAAGATAATGATTCACGCCCTCCGGCTGAAGACACAAACCCTATTACTTTGAGTGATGGAAATTTAGCTGAGGAAAAACTCGAGGAGGCAGAAACCGAAACCGAAACTGAAACTGAAACTGAAAAAAACGATTCAGATGATCTTGAACCCCAAGAGTCTTGGGAGGGGGAAGAAGCTGAAATAGTAGCTGATGATGAAACCGAAGAGTATGAAGATGAATTTACAGGAATTAAAATAAAATATACTCTAAAGTCAGAAGAAATTTATGATTTTATAAAACATAGTGAAAAAACCAAAAACAAATTAAAATGGCAAAAAAAGCATACGGTTTTTCCGGTTTGCTTGCTTATAGTGATGATTGTTTTAGGTTTTCTCACTAGGAACGTTCTTTTTGTTTGGTTTTTAGCGTTCCCTATTACTGCTTTGGTTTTAGTTTGGTTGATACCATTTTTGAGTACTAAAAAAATTGCCAATAAAATTTTGAATTTGAATGGGACTACAGTGGAAATTTTCCCGGACAAAATAGAAATAACAGAAGGCGAAAACAGGCGTGAAATTTTATTTGACGGCAGTTATAGATTTGAAGAATATGATGGAATGCTTATAATTACAAAAAATGGGCATCTTAGATTAATTCTTCCTATGCGTGCTGTTGAGCCTGAATTTAGGGCTGAGGTTCAAGCTATAATTTTAGCGGGAGTTAAACCTAAAGAAGAAAATTAATTTTAAACATTATAAATCAAAAATGTTGAAATTTCGCAAAGGGGTATTTGATGGATAATCAAAATGAAAAAAATTTAGGTGAAGAAAATACTTTTGAACCTAAAGTTATTGATGTAGATATAGAAAAAGAAATGAAGAAATCCTTTCTAGATTACTCTATGTCTGTTATAGTTGCGCGTGCGTTACCGGATGTTCGTGACGGTTTAAAACCTGTTCATAGACGAATTCTTTATACTATGTTTGAAGATGGTTTAACTCCGGAAAAAGCATATAGAAAGTGCGCTAATACAGTTGGTGACGTTCTTGGTAGATATCACCCTCACGGTGACTCGTCAGTTTATGATGCTCTTGTACGTTTAGCGCAAGATTTCTCTATGAGATATATGCTTGTAGATGGTCATGGTAACTTTGGTTCTGTTGACGGAGACCCGCCGGCAGCTTACCGTTATACTGAATCTAGAATGAGCAAAATATCAACAAAAATGCTCACAGATATAGATAAAGACACCGTTGATTTTGTTCCTAACTACGATGATAGATTAAAAGAACCGGTTGTTTTGCCATCAAAATTTCCGAATCTTTTAGTAAATGGGTCAACAGGTATAGCTGTTGGTATGGCTACAAATATTCCGCCACATAATATGTGCGAAGTTATTGACGGAATGTGTTGTTTGATTGATAATCCCGAAGCCGAATTGTCTGAACTGATGGAACATATTAAAGGACCGGATTTCCCAACAGGTGCTACAATTATGGGACGTTCCGGAATTCGTTCTGCATATGCAACAGGTCGTGGAAAAATCGCTGTTCGTGCAAAAGCTGAAATTGTAGAGGATAAAAATTCCAGAGCCAAAATAATAGTTACGGAACTTCCGTATCAGGTAAATAAAGCTCGTCTTATTGAAAATATAGCCGATATGGTTAAAGATAAAAAAATAGAAGGAATTTCTCGTATAGAAGACCATTCCGACCGTAACGGTATGCATATTGAAATAGATATAAAGAAAGACGCTTCACCACAGATAGTGTTAAATCACCTTTATACTTATTCTCAATTGCAAATTAGCTACGGAATAATAATGCTTGCAATTGTAAATGGTGAGCCAAAAATTCTAACGTTAAAACAAATTTTGGAAGAATATATAAAATTCCAAATCGAAGTTGTAACACGTAGAACAAAGTTTGAATTAAAAAAAGCTCAAGAGCGTGCGCATATACTTGAAGGATTAAAAGTAGCACTTGATTTTATTGATGAAGTTGTTGCAATTTTACGTTCTTCAAAATCGATTGCAGAAGGAAAGCAACGACTTTCTGAACGTTTTGGACTTGATGATGTTCAAACACAAGCTATTGTTCAAATGCCTTTAGGACGTTTAACAGGTCTTGAAAGAGAAAAAATCCAAGGTGAATTGGAAGCGTTATTCTTAAAAATTGCAGATTATAAAGATATTTTAAGTAACGAATCACGTGTTAAAGGAATTGTCCGTGATGAGGCTCTTGCAATTAAAGCGAAGTTTGGCGATGAGCGTAAAACAGCCATTGAAAACGTCAGTGGCGAGGTTGATATAGAGGATTTGATTCCGCAAGAAGAATGCGTTCTTACAATGACCAGATATGGATATGTAAAACGTCAAAGTCTTGATAGCTATAAAACGCAGAATCGTGGAGGGCGTGGAATTTCCGGTCTTGCACGACGTGAAGAAGATACCGTTAGTGAAATGTTTGTTATTGATAGCCATGATTATGTGTTATTCTTCACTAATTTCGGACGTGTTTATAGACTCAAGTGTTATGAAATTCATGAAGGTTCACGTAATTCAAAAGGTACTAATGTTGCCAATTTGTTGCCTATTTCAGGCGATGAAAAAGTAACATCCATGATAAAAGTTACAGAATTTGAAGCTGATAAATATCTAATGATGGTTACTAGAAAAGGCGTAATTAAGCGTATATATCTAAACGCTTTTGAAAATATAAGAAAAACCGGTATTATAGCTCTTGATTTAGATGAAGGGGACGAGCTTGCCTGGGTTAAATTAACAAACGGCGAAAACGAAGTTGTAATTGCTACAAAACATGGTAAGTCTATAAGATTCCGTGAAAATGACGTTAGAGCTGTAGGCCGCACTGCAAGAGGCGTTAGAGCGCTTAGATTAAAACCCGGAGACGAAGTTGTAGGAATGGTTATAGTAGAGGAAGGACGCAACATTTTAACTGTTTCTGAAACCGGTTATGGTAGAATTTCTGAATTTGATGATTATCGTTTGCAATCACGTGGAGGTAAAGGTGTCATAAATTATCATACACAAAAATATGGCGATGTTGCTGCGGTAAACTCTGTTGAAGATGGCGAAGATGTTATAATGATTTCTGAAAACGGAGTAATAATAAGAATTAAAGCTTCAAGTATACGTAAGTGTTCCAGACCGTCAAAAGGTGTAAAAGTAATGAAAATAGTAGGTAATAACAAAGTTGTGGCTGTTGCGTGCGTCCCGCCTGAAGAAGACACTGATGAATTACCTGCTGACGACGGCAAAGAAGTTTTAGAAGAAAATAATGAAAATTCAGAGATAGTCCCAGAAAAAAATGCCGAGGAAAATAAATAATAAAAAAACACATTATAAAAAAACAAATCTCCCAATTTTTCGGGAGATTATTTTAATATTTGTTTTTGTTTTTTAATATACGTCAATAAAACCAACTAAAAAGCGGCAAATATTGCTTTTAAGCTGTGGTACTCTAGTTTTAAAACACTATTACGGAGGCTGCTTAAAGATGTATAAATACGAAAAAACAAAATGTTCTACAAAACCACTAAACTTAAAATTTATGTTTTTGGATTTTTTAAAAAAATTAAAAAAACAAAAAAAGGAGATATTTGGTGATAAGAAAAATTTTAATGCAATAAAATTTTTAATACTTTGTTTATTAATCATGGCTTCTGCTGTGAGTATTTCTGCAGCCATAGGAGCTTTTAGAGATAAGAATAATGTTTTCACACCGGAAAAATACGATGAATTAATTCTACCTGTTGTGATGCAAAACCCGCCAAATTTTGATGAAAAGCACCCACTTTCCGATGATGTTATGGCTGAGGCTTCAATATGGAAATTGGCAATGGAGAAAAACAAAAATGCAGAATATAATCCTAGTTTTTTTGACCATAATCAAAATTTGATTTTAGATTACGACGATGTTTCTGATGCGTGTTTTGATTTGTTTGGTAGAGAATTTAATAAAAAAAATCTAAAAAATATATCAGGTGGATTTTATTTTTTTGATTCGAAAAATAATAAATTTATCGTAAAGAGTGTTAGTGGAGTATCGTGTCCGTTGGGTAAAACTGTTAACATTACAAAGCGTGGAAATTATATTCAACTTGAAGTTGAATACATAATACCTTCCGAGCAATTTGGTAAAGATATGAAATTAGTTGATAGTCCTAAAATAGATAATCGCAAAATTTATGAATTAAAATCTAATAGGTTTACAGGTGATCTTTATATTTCTGCCATTAAAGATTTTAAATTAGAAGATAGATAAGTAGCATTATTATTGTAAAATTTTCCTCATTGTCCATTAAAAGTATTATTAAAGCCAAGATTAAAGTTCTGTCTTGGTCTTTAAACAGCAAAGAGAAAATATTTTCTATAAAGTTGGGGTTTTTTGAATTTTTATGTATTTTGTCTTTGTTTTCAACATTAACATGTTCTTTTGTGGGATATGCGGAACGTTTTTGAATTTCTTTTAATTTTCTTATTGCATCTTCTTTGGCTTTTTTAATTTCTTCAAAAGCTTTTTGTTTTTCGGTCATATATTATTTCACCTCAAAACAAATTGCCGTCTTTTATAAGAGGTAAAATTTTAATTAACTGCAGCATTTTTGAAGATTTTTTTAATTTTTCTTGCTTTTTTTCAGAAAGTAAAGGAGATAAAGATTTTAAAAATTTAGTATATTTATCCTCTTGCCCCAAAGATGACAAAATTGGCATAATCTTCATTATTGCATTGATTAAGTCTATGTTTTGTTCAAAATTATCATCTGATTCATCGGTTTCTTCCGGTTTTGTATTTTCGTTATCTTCGTTTTTGTTTTCGGAAGAACCTAACAAACCGGAAAAACTTTGAATTTTGCTCATTATTTCCGGATCACTTAAAAGTGACGTTAGTTTTTCAGTTAGGTCTTCCATAGGCTACTTTCCTCCGAAAAGTTTTTTCATTAGTTCTCGTGCTTGAGGCGAAGATAAAAGTTTTGATGTTTGAGATTTATCAGAAAGAATTTGAGAAATTTTTTCTGATTGTTTATTTCCTAAATTTTTTAAAATTTCTGATATATTGCCACTTTCAGCAGCTTTTTTGATTTTTTCCGGACTCGCTCCCAGCTTTTTAGATGCCTCGTTTAAAAGAGCGTTCATTGAATTTTGGCTTTTGTTTTGATTAATACTAATCACCCCCTAATAAACAGATTTTTTATTGCCTGTATAATAAGTATGAAAATACGTATATTTATATGAGATGCCGATTTTTTAAAAATTGTTACTATTTTTATTTATATAAAAAAACTTTAGAGTATAAAACTCTAAAGTTTTAATTTTTTAAACCATATTTTTAAATTATATTTTCAATCATTGGTAGCTCATCATTACGTAGGTTATCGACTGCATCGATTATTCTTATACTTTCGCCCCAAAATTGGCTTTTATCTTCTGGGCAATTGTCCAAATTTGTTTGTATAATCATAATCGATTCTTCAATCTCCTCAAGTGATTTATGATGTACCAGCATAGAAAAAATAAATTGCTGGTTTTCCCAAGATTCGCTTAAATCTTTGATTTTTTCTTTTGCTTCGTTTTTTTGGTTTTTTAGCACCAAAGATTGAATTTCTTTTACATCTTCAATTGTTTTTTCTGCGCATTCCGAAACGTACCAAAGGCATAAAACAGCGGTAGACACCACCAAAGCAAATAAAAACAGAACAAAACGGAGTTTTTTCATGTTTGTATCTCCTTTTTAATTATATTAAACTCTTTGTTTTTGTTAGCGGTCATTAAAAACACATCTTCTTTTTTAATTTTTTCTTTTTTTAGTATATTTTCTAGCCATTCATGATTTAAACTGCAGAAATCCAAGGCATTTTCAAAAATATTGCCATCACTTATTATAACCGCTTCAAGGTATGTTTCGGGCATACCAATCCCCAAAGTTGAAGCATCGGGTGGCTGCTTTTCAGGTTTTTTAAGCACGCTCATTTGTCCATTGGTTTCCATTATTGCATACAATACGTCAGATACACTAAAAACGTCTAGTTGACGTAGTTGTTCCATAAGGTCTTCATTGCTTAGTCGTAGATATTTTAGTGCGTTTTGATTTATTTTTCCTTGTTCTATTACAATTACAGGTTTGCCGCAAATTAACTGTCTAATTTTAGGGCTTTTAAGCATTAAACAAGAAATTGAAATTTCACAACATATCAATATGCTTATCGGGACTAAGCTGGAAAGCAATGGTTGTGATGAGTCTTCCATAGGTATTGCGGCAATGTTAGAAATCATGATGGTTATTACAAGCTCTGAAGTTTGTAAATCGCTAATTTGACGTTTCCCCATCATTTTTATTGCGAATACGATAAGTGCGTACAAGATAATAGTGCGAATAATCGCAACAGTCATAGTTTTAACCCACCTTCAAACAAATATAGATGTCTTTATGTATTTATTGTTTGACGTAAGTTTATTATTTATGCAATTGAGTATGGAATTTAGAGCAAAACCTGCATAGTATTGAAATAACAGCTTTAAAAGTGTATAATGTAATCGACTATTAAATTATAAGGAGAAATGCGTTTTGATAGCTTGGAATGATTTACCTGAAAGTATGAAAAACGATGCTGTTAAACCGTATTACGATATGTTAGCAAAACGAAAGCTAATGCTTGTCTGTAAGAGGATTTTTGACATAATATTTTCTTTTGTAGGCTCGGTTGTTTTACTTCCTGTTATTTTAATATTGGCTTTAGTTGTTGTTATTGATTCGCCCGGAGGAGCGTTTTTTTGTCAAACAAGAGTAACTCAGTATGGCAGAGTTTTTAAAGTTTTTAAATTTAGAACAATGGTTAAAAATGCAGAAAAAATTGGTGCTCAAGTAACTTCAGAATCAGACTCCAGAGTTACAAGAGTCGGTAGCTTTCTTAGAAAGTTCAGGTTAGATGAATTGCCGCAGATATTTAATATTTTGATAGGTGATTTGTCTTTTGTAGGGGTAAGACCGGAAGTACCACGTTATGTTGAAAAATATACGCCCGAGATGTTTGCAACATTGCTTTTGCCTGCAGGAGTAACATCAAAAACAAGTATTCTTTATAAAGACGAATCGGAACTTTTGAAAAATAAAGATAACCTTGATGAAGTTTATATTAACGAAATCTTGCCACAAAAAATGAAGTATAATCTTGAATACATTAAAGATTTTAGTTTTTTAAAAGATATAAAAATAATGTTTGAAACGGTAATTAAAGTTATTAAAAAATAATATTTATAAGAGGGACAAGTTTATGAATTACAATATAAAATTTTCTCCGCCAGATATTTCAGAAAAAGAAATAAACGCAGTAAATGACGTTTTGCGTTCCGGCTGGATAACCACAGGCCCCAAAACTAAACTTTTCGAAAACGAGATAGCAAATTATTGTGGTACAAATAAAGCTGTTGATTTAAATTCTGCTACCGCTTGTCTTGAAATGACTTTAAGAGTTTTAGGTATCGGACCCGGCGATGAAGTAATAACAAGTGCTTACACATACACCGCCTCTTGCAGCGTTATATGTCATGTTGGTGCAACTCCTGTTTTGGTAGATACCGCAAAAGACTCATTTCAAATGGATTATGAAAAATTAGAACAAGCAATCACCCCAAAAACCAAAGCTATAATTCCTGTAGATATCGGTGGGGTAATGTGTGATTATGATAGAATATTTGAAATAGTAAATGCTAAAAAAAGCATTTTTAAACCATCAAATGAAATTCAAAAAAGTTTTGGTAGAGTTATAGTAACAGCAGATGCGGCACATTCGTTTGGTGCAGAGCAAAATGGCAAAAAATCCGGTGCTGTTGCAGATTTTACATCTTTTTCGTTCCACGCTGTCAAGAACTTGACCACAGGAGAAGGCGGAGCTGCAACTTGGCGTTCTATTAATGGTATAGATGATGAAGAAATATATAAAAAATATATGATTTTGTCGCTCCATGGCCAGAACAAAGATGCACTTGCAAAAACTAAAGCCGGCGCTTGGGAGTACGATATAATTTCGCCTGCGTATAAGTGCAATATGACGGATATTATGGCAGCTATTGGCCTTTCACAGCTGGAAAGATATGATTCTATGCTTGCACGTCGTAGAGAAATAGTAAAAATGTATAACGATGCACTCAAAAACGAGAATGTTCAGTTGTTGCAAAATATAGCTGATGATTCTATGTCAAGCTATCATTTGTATATAACCAGACTTTTAGGCAAAAACTCGGATTTTAGAAATAAATTTATTGAAAACATGGCAGAAAAAGGTATTGCAACAAATGTACATTATAAACCGCTGCCATTGCTTACCGCATACAAAAATATGGGATTTAAAATTGAAGATTATCCAAACGCTTATGATATGTATCAAAACGAGGTTACGTTGCCACTTCATACACTTTTAACTGATGATGAAGTCAAATATGTAATAGATACATACAAAAAATTAATTCGTGTTTAAATTATAGAGCAAATAGAGTGTGGTTAGGGGTGAAAGTTCGTGTTATCTGCTAAAAACTTAAATTTAAGAAGTTATATGACAGACTCAAGTTTGTTCAGAAAAGTTTATATTATGATGATTTCGTTTGAGATGATAGAGTTTGTATATGAAGTCGCTCTTGTAATAAAAAGCTTAGTTCTTGTTTGGGGATTATTTATTTTAATCCATAATTTTTTAATGACTAGATATGCTTTTAAAGTTCATCATAATAAAGTGATGTGGGCTTTTTTGATTTCTATGTTTATAACTTCTTGTATACATATTTCAGTATGGTTCGTGCCTAATATAATTATTTTATATTATACAGCGCTAATCTTTTTTGCGTTTTACGGAATGTATATGGAAGGCGACCGCAAAAAAATCGAAAAAGAAATGTTGTTTTTATTAAAATTCTGGGTTGTATTTGCGTGCGTATTTGGAATTTTGTCACTGCTTAGTTTGCTTTTTGGAGGCTCAATAAATGTTTTGGGTCATAATTTGGGTATATTCCGAAATCGTTTGAAAGGCATTTATACAAACTCGAATATTCTTGCTTTTTCGATGGTACAATCAATTTTTGCGGCAGATGTTTTATCTAGCGGATACATTTTCCCCAAATCATATTTTAAACGTTTACCCACATGGTTTTTGATTTTAAGTGTAATAGTAAGCGGTGTGTGCTTGTTTTTAACAGATTCTAATGCTGCTTTTGTATTTATTATAATTTACTGTTCTGTAAGAACTTTTTGTAATTTGTTTTTTAAAAACAAAGATTTTTTTGGCATTAGACTTTTGCGTAGTGTTTTAGTGCCGTTATTGGTTTGCTTGGTTTCAATAACTGCTTCGTTTAAATTGCGTGATGTTTGCCAAGCGTGTATGAGTAATGTTGTTAGTAATATTTGTAAACAGGAAAGAAGGATTAAACGTAAAATAGAAGCATATAATTTTTCTGTAAATCCTGTTGATTCGATTGTAAGCCAAGTTACCGATAATAGTCGGTCTTATGAAGAATCTTTGGGTGATGACGAGCCTCGCATAGGTCGTTCTCAATATGAAATAAGCAGTGGAAGAATAGGGCTTTTTAAACAGGGTTTAGAATTGTTTAAATATAATCCTATTTTGGGAATCGGACGTGCAAATCTTAGGATGTATGGCGAAAAATATCTAGGAGGCCTTAATTTTCCGGATTTACATAACGCTTATTTAACTATATTGGTATGCTATGGTACTGTTGGGTTAATCATATTCTTTGTATTTACTTTTGCGGTTTTATTAGATATATGTAAACACTTGTTTTTTAACGTGGATAAATATTATTTTGTTGTATTTAAGCGGCTGTTTTCTGCACTTGTTGCATATTGCGGTTACTGCTTGTTTGAAAAAGCTATTCTTTTTGATATGACGTTTATGGTTGGATTTTTCTGGGTTATTCTTGGATATGTTTCAACATATGTACATCTTGGAAAAAGCAAGTGCGATGAATAGGATTTTGGTATAAATTTTGTAAAAACCAAAAAATGTAATATAATGCTTTTATCAGGTTTTTGCACAAAAACGAGAAGGGCGGGAATGCGAAATTTTTCGCAAAAGTTATGCTGAATATTGGTTGTCACTTATCTTCTTCCGGTGGTTTTGCCGCAATGGCTAAAACGGCGATATCCATTGGTGCAAATACATTTCAATATTTTAGTAGAAATCCTCGTGGAGGTAATGCTAAAGCTATATCAATGGAAGATGTGAAAGAGTATCTAAAAATTTCAAAAGAAAACAATTTTTCAAAAATAGTAGCTCACGCTCCATATACTATGAATTTATGCTCGAGTAATGAACATATAAGAACTTTTTCGGTAAATATGCTTAAAGATGATTTGATAAGAATGGAAAACATTCCGGGTAATTATTATAATTTTCACCCGGGTAGTCATACCGGGCAAGGCGATAGCGTAGGAATAAGCCAAATTTCCGATGCTTTAAACGCCTTACTAACTCAAGAGCAAACTACTGTTGTTCTATTAGAAACAATGGCAGGAAAAGGTAGTGAAATCGGCGGAAAATTCCAGCAGCTGCGAGATATACGAGATAAAATAGAATATAAAGAAAAAGTTGGCGTTTGTTTAGATACGTGTCACGTTTTTGACGGCGGATATGATATAGTAGGCAATTTAGAAAATTGTCTGGAAGAATTTGATAAAATTATTGGTATAGAAAATTTGAAAGCAATTCATTTAAACGATAGTAAAAATCCATGCGGTAGCCACAAAGACCGTCATGAACAGATTGGAAAAGGTAATATTGGGCCAGAAGCTTTTGAGAGAATTATTAACAATAAATATCTAAGAGATTTGCCATTTATATTAGAAACACCTCAAGAGAATATAGATGGATATGCCCAAGAAATAAAACTTTTAAAAGGATTATATTCATGAAAACAGACGAACAAAAATCTGAATTAAATATAGAATATAAATGCGGTAAGCTTAGTCAGATGGTCACAAGCTTGCTGAGGACCTTTTTAAAAAAAGTTAATGAAATAGGTTTAAAAGAAACCATTCAAAAAATGCTGCCGGATTCTGATATTGATAGTTTTGTAGTAGGGAAATTAAGAAATCAGTTGCAAAAACGTAGAATGATAAAATTAAAAAAAGGTCTTGGTAGGGTTTATATTCAATATAGACGTAATGGAATTCAGGTTGAGCCGTCCGGATTGCTTAGAACTTTTATTAAAAGAATTACAATTACAGATGAAAAAATAATACGTTCATTAAATGATATTATTTCTCAGATAGAGAATAAATATATAAAAGACGACAATTATATAGTTTCTAAAGTAGACGATATAATGTATGAGCTTTCTCAAACAGGAATATATAAACCAAGTACTCCTGAGGAGAAAAACTTATACGACCTTATCATGCTCATATTAGCCAACTACTACGGACTTTTAAGCAATGACGATGTTCCGAGTTGGATACTTCCGGCTTTAAAAGAAATTCAAAAAGGCGAATTTCTTGAAAGTTGGTTAGAGGTGTTTGCCCAGTATATTACTGAAGTTATAACCCAGATGAGCGAGAATATATTTTTCGATTTTAAAGTTACATTTGATTCTGCAATCGTTAGGGGATTTTTAAATCATAAAACAAATAAAGGCCAACTTTCAGGGCTTATAGACATGATGGGTATAGATGTCGGATCTATAATATATGAATTTTCTAAAAATTATGTTAGCCCAAGTTTTATTCGTGGTGCCAGCGATATAATATGTGATATTGCGTGTGGATTTTTTAGTAATCTTAATAGTTTGAGTAAAGATTTACCTGAACCTGAAAAATCTATTGTGCCCGATGGAATACTTGATTTAACTGTAACTTTAGGGTCTAACGCAAATAATTCTAGAGCATTCAGATGGTATTCAACCGCATCAAAGCCGTATAAGTTAGAGTATTCATATGATAAAGATTTTGAAAAATCTTGTTTTACAGAAGTTTTTTGTGAAGAAGTACCTAAGACATTCCCGAATATAAATCTTGGATTAATATCAAGCTATAAAGTTAGAAATCTTTTTAAGTATTCTGCTGTTGTTGAAAATCTTGAACCGGGCGATATCTATTATAGGATATGTTGCTCAGATGAGATATCAGAAACGTTTAATTTTTCTATAAAATCCAAATCAAGCAAAACAAAAGTTTTAGTTTTTGCGGATTCTCAAGGTATGGTTAAAGCGGATTACGATACTTTCTCTGATGTGTTTGAAAAAGCAATTGAAAGTAATCCGGATATGGATTTTGCTGTACACTTAGGTGATTTTGTAGATGATGGGAATAATGAGGAATATTGGCAATGGGTTTTAAGTAGCCGTAAATGGTCTGAAAACCCGGTATTGCCGCTTGCGGGGAATCATGAAGCACGTCAAAACTCTGTTGCGCACGACGCAGGAGTAGAAAATTCAATTTTCTCACATTTTAATATTCAAAACGCACCTAAAAATCAAAACTTTGCTAAAGGCGTTTATTATTCTGCGGATTATAACAATATTACTTGTATAGTTCTAAACACAAATGATATTACTCCTGATGGGCTTAGTGAAAAACAGTATAATTGGGCAATACAGACTGCATTAAAATCAAAATCCCGTTGGAAAATTCTTCTTACACATAAATCTCCGTATTCAAACGGTCCGCACCATAAAGATTTTGACGTTAAATTGATTTCTCATCAGATTGAAAATATTGCCTATTATGGTGGAATAGATTTGGTTCTGGGCGGACATGACCATGTGTATGCACGCACTCCGTTTTTAGCGCAAAATTGTTTGTGTAATCAACGTAAAAAGATAAAAAACGTATTTGGGGGAAAGACAGAATTTATATATTCTCCTGTTGGTTCGGTTTATGTTGTGCCGGGCACTTCGGGTGTAAAAAATTATAAACAGCACTTGCCGGCAGGATTTCCGGCGGAAAAATTTTTAAATCTTGATGGCCCTGTATATTCTTGCATTGAAGCTGATAATCAGAACTTACTTTTTAATTCGTATTTATTTAATATTGAAAATAGAAGTTTTAAAAAAGTGGACAGCTTTTGTATATCAGATTCTTTAGAAAAAAATAGTCCTAAGCATACAAAGTTGACAAACTTTATAAGCTCTATTCCCGATATTCCGTGGGAAGACCACTCTAGGGATATTAATTTAGCTAAAGAAGAATATTCTAAACTTTGCTATTCTGAAAAAGTTAAGGTTTTTAATTATGCAGAACTTTTGCGTTTAGAAAATATAAATAAAAATCGCGATTTTATAATAAAAAACAAAATACAAAACGTTAAAAGCCGTAGAGGCTTCTTAGAAGCGATTTTAGATGACTCTGTTGGTACGATTACAACAGATTGCGATGAGATAAATTTTAAAAATAAAAGAGGTTTTGAGCGGAAAATATATATTAATCGCCCTATTTGTATTCGCGGTAATGCAAAGCTGGTAGGGGTTAGGTTTATTTTAAAAGAGAAATCTTATTTAATTTTACGTGACAGTGTATGCATTGATAATTCTCGTAAACCGTTTTGGCTTTATCCATCTGTGGATATTTTTACAATGCACAGTGATTCCACTTTGATTATTAGTGATAACGCCACTTTGAATAATGGCTATGCAATAGGCAGCAGGCACGGTTATGGGATTAGAATAAAAGGCGAAAACGCTTTTGTATATTTAAATAGTTCGGGGCATAATTTTACTCAAAAATCTTTTGTTTATAATCCGTTCCCATCTTCAAAAGTTAAAATAACTTCCGGAAAATATATTTCTCAAGATAATGCGTATACATTTGACGTAAATGGAGAAATAAATATAAGTGGAGGATTTGTGTGTAGTTTAAGAATCATGCCACAAGGCAAGCTTGTGATGTTTGGCGGAACCGTTGGTGATGCCAAGCACAAGATGTGTATACCTGCAATGGATTGCAGTGGACGGATAGACTTGATTTACGGAACAGTTAATTCGCATTCGGGCGTTTCGATTTTGATTAGGCAGGGCGGCGAGCTTAATATAGATAAAAGTCAGCGTGAAAAGCTTGATGTTAAGGGCAAAATCTTGTATAATAATCGCTAGGATTAGGTTATTTTAAATGAAGGGATTAGTGTGCGTTTGACAACGCGATAGGTGTAGGATTATGAGTGATTATAAACATTTAAGTTTATTTCAAGAAAAGAAATTGAAATTTTTGAGAAAAATCAAAAAATTAACCAAAAAAAGCATTAAAGTGTGGGCAATAGTATCTGTTATTTCTGTAGTTTTTATTTGTGGTTTAATTGCGTTTTATATAAATTTGGAAAGAGGTTCTTCCGATTGCAGTGTAAGTTTAAATGGAAATGCTGATAGTTTTAATTGTAGTGTAAATAAAGAAAATGATAGAACTAGTGAAGAAAATGAAATTCCGGAAAAAGATGTTCCTAAAAGTGTAGAATCCAAAAGCAAATCGCAGGGTGATGTGAAACCTCCAAAACCAAAAGTAAAACCGGATACCCCAAAACCAACAGAAAATGTGCCTAAATTAAAAGATTTTTCAAAATGGAATAAAAGCTGTGCTTATGAAATGATAGTTATAAATAAAGATAACCCCATAGATAGTAGTAGAAGTTTTAAGACTAAACTTTGCCACGGAAAAGAAATGGAAATTAACGCTTGCGAAAAATTAAACGATTTGATTGACGCTGCTAAAGCCGATGGAATCGATATTTGGATTTCTTCCGGATATCGTAGTATAGAACTTCAAACCAAATTGTTTAATAAACAAGTCGAACGCGAGAAATCTAAAGCAGTAATATCTCAGCAAGAAGCAGAAGCTCGTGCGGCAACAGTGGTTGCACGCCCCAAAACCAGTGAGCATAATACCGGTCTTGCAGTAGATTTTAATGGTGTTAGAGATGATTTCTATAAAACAAAAGAATATAAATGGTTAATTAACCACGCTCATGAATATGGATTTATAGAGCGTTATAAGAAAGAGTGTAAAGATTTAACAGGAGTTATATATGAACCGTGGCATTTTAGATATGTAGGAGTTGAAAATGCCAAAAAAATAAAAAATAGCGGTCTTTGCTTAGAAAAATACGTTGAAAGAATTTAAAATAGATTACGTTTGTAAATAGTGAGAGGGAAAATTAGATGAGTAAGGTAAGAACCAGGTTTGCTCCTAGCCCGACAGGCTATATGCATATAGGGAATTTAAGAACGGCACTTTATGAATATTTGATAGCAAAATCTAACGGAGGAGATTTTGTTTTAAGAATAGAAGATACTGACCGTTCCAGATATGTTCAGGGCGCTGAAAAAGTAATTTATAATACATTGGCATCTGTTGGGTTAAACCACGATGAAGGCCCGGACGTTGGCGGAGATTACGGCCCTTACGTTCAAAGCGAGCGAAAGGGCAATTATTTAGATTATGCAAAAAAGCTTGTGGAAATTGGAGCAGCATACTATTGTTTTTGTGGTAAATCTGATGAGAATTCAGAATTTTCAAAATCAGGGCATATTGATAAATGCAGGGATTTAACTTTGCAAGAGGTTCAAAAACATCTTTCGGAAGGCAAAAGTTATGTTATCCGCCAAAAAGTGCCAAAAGAAGGCAAAAGCTCTTTTAAAGATTTGGTTTTTGGCGAAGTTTGCGTAGAAAACAAAGAAATTGAAGATCAAATTTTAATTAAAAGCGATGGTTTTCCTACATATAATTTTGCAAACGTTATTGATGACCACGAGATGAAAATAACTCATGTTGTCCGTGGTTGCGAATACCTTTCATCTACACCTAAATATAATCTTTTGTATGAAGCTTTTGACTGGAAAGTCCCAGAGTATATCCATTTGCCACTCATAATGGGGCAAAATGAAGATGGCACGGTTTCAAAACTTTCTAAGCGTCACGGAGCTGTGAGTTTTGAGGATTTAGTCAATATGGGCTATTTGCCTGAAGCCATAATAAACTATATAGCATTTTTGGGTTGGTGCCCCGATAGCAATCGTGAGATTTTCTCTTTGCAAGAGCTTGTAAATGAGTTTACACCTGAGAGAATAAGTAAATCTCCTGCGGTATTCGACTATAAAAAACTGGATTGGTTTAATAATGAGTACATAAAAAATAAAGATTTTGAAGATTTTAAAGTTTTAGCCTTACCTTACGTTGCCGATGTTTCCGGTAAAGACGAACAAAAAGCTGATAAAATTTTAAAACTTGTTCAAAGCAGAATCTCTAAACTTTCAGAAATTCCGGATATGATAGATTTCTTTGCTAAAACAGCTCAATATGACGTAGAGCTTTTTGCCAATAAAAAAAGTAAGACTACAGTTGAAAGTTCAAAGGAAATTCTAATTGAAATCAAGCCTAAACTTGAAAAAATAGTTGATTGGAATTATGATTCTTTACATGATTTGCTTATTAATTTTGCAAAAGACAAAAATTTAAAAAACGGAGCAGTCATGTGGCCGGTGCGCATTGCTATTTCAGGTAAAGCAATGACTCCGGGCGGAGCTATTGAGATATTAGAAATTTTAGGGAAAGATGAATCGATTAATCGTATAAATACTGCAATTAATCGTCTTAGTGAGATTTAAGGGGGATAAATATGGAGAGTTCTGTAAAAGAAAACTCTGAAATAAATATAGAAAAAGAAGGCTCGGAATCAGAAGATTCTGAAATAAGCAACTTTATTTTTGAAGCCATAAAAAAGGATATTTCTGCCGGAGGGCGTTTTGAAGGTGCTCAGGTGCATACCAGATTTCCGCCCGAACCGAATGGATATCTTCACATAGGTCACGCAAAAGCAATTTGCATGAATTTTGGATCTGCCAAGAAATTTAATGGTATTTGCAACCTTAGAATGGACGATACGAACCCCGTAAAAGAAGATGTTGAGTATGTAGACTCTATTAAAGAAGATGTAAAATGGCTCGGTTTTGATTGGGAAGACAGATTTTATTATGCATCGGATTATTTTGATGTTATGTTTGAAAACGCTTGCGATTTAATAAAGAAAGGGCTTGCCTATGTTTGCGAATTGACAGGAGAAGAAGTTAAGAAAAATCGTGGTGATTTAACAAATCCTGCTGTTAGTCCATATCGCGATAGACCTACCGAAGAAAGTCTTGATTTGTTTATGCGCATGAAGAATGGCGAATTCCCGGACGGTAAAATGACTTTGCGTGCAAAAATAGATTTGGCCTCCGGCAATTTTAATATGCGTGACCCTGTTATTTACAGAATTGCTCACATAACGCATCATCAGACAGGCGACAAATGGTGCGTTTATCCTATGTATGACTTTGCTCATCCGCTTTCTGACGCAAAAGAGGGAGTAACACATTCATTATGTTCTCTTGAATTTGAAAACCACAGACCTCTTTACGATTGGGTTCTTGAGGCTTGTGAAATTGAGGAAGCTCCAAGACAGATAGAGTTTGCAAGACTTAACCTCAATTATTGCCTGACAAGTAAAAGAAAATGCCTTGCGCTTGTAAATGAGGGAATAGTTGACGGCTGGGACGATCCGAGAATGGTTACTTTAAGCGGTATGAGAAGAAGAGGATATCCTGCAAAGGCTGTCCGTGATTTCTGTGAAAAAATCGGCGTTTCAAAGGCATACTCGGTTGTTGATATGAATCTTCTTGAGGCTTGCGTGCGTGATGTGCTTAACGATACTGCGCCGAGAGCTATGGCGGTTCTTGATCCGGTGGAGCTTATAATTGAGAATTATCCCGAAGATAAGACTGAGGATATTGAAATTGCAAAGCACCCCGACCATCCCGAAATGGGCAGTAAAACCGTTAAATTCTCAAAGCATCTTTTTGTAGAACGAAATGATTTTATGGCAGAGCCCGTTAAAAAGTATTTCAGACTTTATCCCGGTAATGAGGTCAGGCTCAAGGGCGCATACTTTGTTACCTGCACAAGCTTTGAAGCTGATGAAAACGGCAAGGTAACACGTATTTACTGCACTTATGATCCTGCTTCAAAGGGCGGAGAGTCTCCTGACGGCAGAAAGGTCAGAGGTACCATTCACTGGGTGAGCAGAGAGGATTGCTTCAAAGCTACCGTTAAAATGTATGACAGGCTTTTTAATGTGCCTAATCCCTCAGATGAATCGGCAGGAGATTTTAAACAAAATCTTAATCCCGAATCACTCAAGGTTATTAAGAATTGTCTTATTGAGGGAAGTCTTAGTGACGCTGAAGCGGGCGACGTTTTCCAATTTATGAGACAGGGATATTTTTGTGTGGATAAAGAGTCTGAGCCTGACAATAAGATATTCAATCTTACGGTTGCACTTAATTCATCTTGGAAATAAAGGAGATGCTATCAATGAGTAAACAAAAGACAAAGCTTAAAGCGGACAAAACGGATATAGTTTGCAGAGTTATAACTGCTTTGCTTGCGATTGCCGTTCCGTTTGTTGCATATTTTATGAATATGATTTATTATGTCGTTGAGTCAACGGTGTTCCAGCTTCTTGCTCAGTTTCAGGGCAACAAAGAGGATGATGGATCAACTTACGGATATCTCGGTTTCCATTCGTTTTTTAAGGACGGCGGAATTTACGACTTAATTAAAGATAAGGCTGAGAATAAAGAGTCCTTGGTAAACCTTTGGGAAACTCTTGAACCCGTCCGTGCGGCATTGATTGCAACAGCCGTTTTGCTCGCTCTGATAATTATCACGGCTCTTGCAATATTCTTTGTTTCAATCTTCTCAAATTCAAAGAAAATACCGCTGTTTATGTCGTTGTTCGGACTTGCCTGCACAATAGGAATGTTCATTTCGTTCAGATATGTTTCAATTCCGTTAACCGACGGAACGCTTTCTCTTTCATCGTTCTTTGAGTCAGCGCTTGCAAAGCTAATACTTCCGTTTGTGGCAAATATTTCGGTA
>CAYUTE010000040.1:0-3929 GCA_964447545.1 uncultured Eubacteriales bacterium | reverse complement strand
TTCGCGGGGGTTTAACTCATTGCAACGCAGCATTTCAGGGCATTGTTTTAAAAAATGTGAAATCTTACGATAAAAAGTCATCATATCCGTATGTGATGTTTACCAAATTATATCCGATGACGCCTTTTAGGGATTTTCCGGTGGAAGATTTTTATAAAAAAATTGACTCGGATATAGAAAATATTATTTTTGTGGGAAAATTTTACAATCTAGAAGCGATAACGACACATACAACATTGTCTTATCATAAATCGGTAGTAGAAGGAAAAAGACTGATAGATAACGGACGTATATACTATGCTCAAGAGTGCACATTATATTTGACCGAAATAGATTTTAGGTCAATGCAGCATTTTTACAGATGGGATAAACTGGAAATACTATCATGCAAGAGCGCTAAACGTGGACATTTACCGCATTACCTGCTGGACGTTGTTTATAATTATTTTGTCATCAAAGAAAATACTCCAAAAGATACAAAAGAATATGTACTTAATAAGTCGAACTTAAATAGTACATTTGGAATGTGTGTTACAAGGTTTTGTGCTGAAAACTGGACATATACGAATGAAGATGAAATTTGGGAAATAGGCGAGAAATCAGACTTTGAAAAATGGCGCAAAAAACAATTTTTATCTCCATACTGGGGAATCTATATAACTAGCTATGCGCGTGCTGATTTGGAACGCACAATATATCCAAAAGAAATGAGAGAAAGTGTTGTCTATTATGACACTGACAGTAATAAGCACGTCGGAAATCATGACGAATTTTTTAAAAAGATAAATGCAGAGATTGAAAAAGAAAATAAAGAAATGTGTGAAAGGTTGGGTTATGATTTTAATGTCCTTAAAAATATTGGTAAGTATGAATATGAGGGGACCTATAAACGCTTTAAAACTCTAGGTAGTAAACGATATGTGGTCGAAAATGAAAATGGTAAAATAGAATCAACGATATCAGGTATGGGAAAGGGGGCAGTAGAAAAGGAAGCTAAAAAAAGGAATATTGATGCGTTTGAGTTATTTAACGATGAAATGGAGATATCTCCTGAAAATGTTGGAAAATTGATAACTTCCTATTGTGATGATGAACACAGCGATATCGTCAATGGTCAACGTATGAGTGAATTAAGTAGTGTGTCCTTGTATGAACAGTCAGCGCATCTAAATATTAGCGATGATTACGCGTATATCGTAAAATTTATAAAAGATAAAATTGAAAGGGGAGTGATTTTTTAATGAACACCGCAAATGCACTTTATGGAATATTGTTAAAACCAATATCATTAACACAATCGTATAATATGGAAGTGTGCGTTATTCCATATTATGAAACAGATAATTTAAAAAAAGAGGTAAACAAAAAATGGATTTCAAAAAAATTGAAAAAGAAATAAATAAACTGGGAATACCTAAAGAAATAACTATCCCTAAAATATCAATGCTGGATAAGGTAACTTACATGGTGCTTATGTCAGAACGTGCGTCAGCTAAAACCACTACATTTTTATTAGTTGGCTTATTTTTAACCAAAATGTATGGCGTGGTAACTCAATACGTGAGACTAAAGCGTGAATATATCACAGTTGCTAAAATAGCGACATTATACGATGTCGTTAAGGAGTTTGGATATATCAACAAGATTTTTGGCGGAGAATATAACGATATAGTATATGATAGATTTGAGCACACATTTTATCTTGTAGGAGATAACGATAAAAAAATGGCGTGTTGTGTTTGCTTAAATCTGGAAGATGCTGAATCTTATAAGTCTGGATATAACGCGCCGCACGGGGATTTTATATTGTTCGATGAATTTTTAATAAGGCGCGAGAGGATTGATCATCCTAGCCAATTTTTTGACATTGTAAGCACGATTTTTAGAAAACGTGCTGGTTGTAAGGTTGTGATGCTGGGAAATAACATTACAAGAAACTCTTATTTTTATGATAAAATGGAGATATCTCGGACTTTAAGAAATATGCATATTGGCCAAAGTAGATATATTGTGACGGAAGCAAAAACAAGAATATATGTTGAAATGATTGCAAGTCCAGATTCCGAGCAAAAAAGAAACTATATATCTGAATATTTTGGGTTTAAAGACATGGAAGCATCTATTACCGGATATGCTGATTTTAATGTTAAGAAATATCCAACTATTACAAGGGATAAAGACCGACAGATATATCACGAGTTAGTATTAAAGGTTAATGAAATAGATTTTATATCTGTTTTGATATGTGGAAACGAAATATTAGTGGTTAGATGTACCAACATATTAAATAAGAAAGTATATGTTGCGGATAGATTGGATAGTGATGGTATATATGGCATACCGGACAGAATCCGCAAGATATTAGACAAGGCTTTTAAAGTTAATCGCATATTTTTTATGTCTGATAATATAGCCGACGACTTTTTCAATTTTTTTGACCGTTTAAAAAACAATAAATAATCGCGTTGACGCGAAAAAATAGAAAGGAGAAAAAACATGAATAAAAAAGTATTTTTAGGCGGAGATTTCAGCCACTGGAACAACGGGAAAGAGATTACAGAGTGTGAATTTTTCGGGCAAAAACTAACGGAAGGTGACGTATTTATTGACAACACAGCTTTAGGAAGAGTGATAGAGTATGCTAATAGCAAACCTTGTATTTTGTATCACGTCATCACGCCGCACCACGATATCGGGACACAATTTGATAACTATAAAAGGAATTGGAATATATGCCACAATAAATGTGGGGCTTTAGGCTGTGCGATTGATGTTGAGGCTATTTACAACTATTTTCCATTTTCAAAAAATTTTTCAGATTTGAAAATTATTTTTGAGTTTGGAAAAATGATTGAAGAGGAATTAAAACGCCGGCCAATAATATATTGTGGTGATTTGTATTGTAAAACTTTTTATAAGGAAATCAGAAATAATGACTGGCTTTTATGGCTTGCGAGATATAGCCCCGCGAGTAAACTCAATCATGTATGTGATATGTGGCAGTACACTAATATGCCATACGACAAGGATTACTTTTTTGGAGATGTTAAGAAATTACATAGCATTTTAAAAGATTGGTAAAATGTTTCACGTGAAACATTGTTTATAATTTGTTAATAATTTTTTATAAATACTTTATAGACAAAATTTTAGCAATATTATATAATGTGTATTGTAAGGATATGACTTACAAATAAAAATCAGAAAAGAGGATAAAAAAATGGTAGGAATGGCAAGATTTACAATTTATTATTACGGTCCAATATATGATGGCGATAGTAACGGATGGAATCAGATTGAAACTGACAGTTATTCAAAAGTTGAAAATTTCATAGAAAATTATCGCGGAAAATATTCTTTCCACATAGTAGAATCCGTTAATCATGCACATCAAGTGATTTTAATAAATTACTTAGAAAATGAATGAAAATAAATAGCTGGCCCACCGGCTATACGGGGAGAAAAGGAGAAAGAAAAAATGGAAACAAAAATCATGCAGCAAATTGAAAAGAAAATTGATGCGTCACTAAAGAAAGGAGTAAACGCCGGAAGGGAAATAGCTAAACATATTAACACGCTATTTGCCAACTGGGAGGAAACAGACGAATATCACTTGCCAGCAGAATGGCTAGCAGACCGGTTCGGCTTTAGCAAACAGTATGTGTATAAGCTCCAGCAGGTGGCTGAAAGGTATCTTGACGATGAATCTTTTAATGATTTAAGTGTGACGGTACTCACAGAAGCGCTGCCGGTATCTAACGACGAAGCAAAGGAATACTTGTCAGAATGTGAGGAAGCTGGAATCCGTGTTAGTTCAAAAGGTATGCGGGAATATGTTAAAAGAGTTAAGAGCATTGAATCAGCGGCAGAGGATATGTTAGAAGATAAGTCCAGCGATGAACCGGAGGAAACAGAAGATAGCTCCAAAA
>CAYUTE010000039.1:0-2735 GCA_964447545.1 uncultured Eubacteriales bacterium | reverse complement strand
AAAGCAGCTATTGATAATCTCATTCGTGATACTCTTTGGGCAGAATTGCCAGAATGTTACGATGAGGTAAGTATCTCTATGTATCGTCAGCAGATATACGAATACGTTTATACTCGATACAAAGCCGTTGCTTAAGGAGGTGCTATATGAAAAATACAATTGATAATATGGAAGTCATTCTAGCACAATGGCAAACTTGTGTAGAGATGGCGAATTCCGTTAGTCAACGTAGGGACACAATGAATAATATTTTTGTAACTCTCAATTTGGCTATTATTGCAGCTGTTTCTATTACTTGGGATTTTAAGTCATTATTTATGCTATTTGCTGGAATAATTGTTTGTGTTATCTGGTTGTTGTTTATTAGAAATTATAAATTGCTTAACGCAGAGAAGTTTAATGTAATCAATGATATTGAAAAGAAACTACCTGTCCAACCATTTAATGACGAGTGGAACAAATTAAAAAACAATAAAAAATACAAAGATAGTACTAAATTGGAAAAAACACTACCTACAATGTTTATTGCATTATATGTTATTGCAAGTGGTGCCATCATTGCTATCAAGTATTACATATAAGGAGGAACACAATGATATATAATTTATTTATAAGCCATTCTTGGACATACGGAGACGCCTATGATAAATTAACACAAATGCTTAAAGCGAAGCCATATTTCGACTACCGTGATTATTCTGTGCCAAAGAACGATCCTATTCACAATGCATCTAATACATATATGCTTAAAGAGGCAATTAGAAGGCAGATGCAACCTGCAAGTTGTGTTTTGATTATGGCGGGTGTTTATTCAACATATAGTAAATGGATAAACATTGAAATAGAACTTGCCAAGAGTATGAATAAAAAAATAATAGCAATTGAACCATGGGGTTCTGAAAGAACATCAACTGTTGTAAAAAATGCAGCAGATAGAATTGTGAAATGGAATACAGATTCAATAGTAAGTGCAATTAGAGGCTATTAATAAACTCACATACCATCTCGGTACTTGAGTATAAGAAAACGACCACACAGGAGCATTACACTCTTGCATGGTCGTTATTTCTTTTGTCACCGCTTGAAGACGATGTTCAAAATCTGTTTTTTGCAATCCCTAAGTAAAGACTCTTTTGAGACCTTTACATAGTCACAGTATCTAACATACTAAATACTGTGTTTCCTCTGCTCATCAGTAATAGAATTTTTGTTCAGTTATTTAGTCACTTCAAGTTGATTTTGTATCTTCCCTTTCAGTTCGACAATCTCTCTTTCTTGCTCTTTTATGAGTTTGAAAGCCTTAATCATCGCTTGTCTGTGTGCTGCGTTTACCCGCTCTGAATACTCGTTAATATCTTCTTCTATCTCTGGTTCGGGAAGTTTATCGTTAGAATATTCCCCTAACTCATTGCGAAAATCTTTCAAATCTTCGTGCTTCGCAGGGGAGCTTGTAATACCTCTGTGAAGTCCAAGAGACGACATATATTCCGCATATTCATTCTGTAAATAAGCGTATCCGTACATTCCATTATGCTTTGCAACTTGTGCGGGAGAACTTTCTAAAAGTTCTGTTGCGGCTAACTTTTTATCCTTAACAGGAATGATTATACAGTGCAAATGAGGGGTGGTTTCATCTTCGTGTAGAACTACAGAAACAACATTTTCTTCTCCAAATCGTTTCTTCAGCCACTCTACATTCATTTCAGCCCACTTATCAATATCGAACTTTTCATCAGCCAATTTGTCAGAGTAAGTAACGACAGCTTCAATCGCTTTTGTTTGATTTTTGCCAACTGTTTTTACCCCGCCTTCTTTTATTCTTCTTTTAAACGCCTCTGCAAAATTTACGTCTTGAAGTTTAACAATTTCTCTATTTTTATAGATACGGTCAGGATCAACATTATCAGCGATTGTTTTTCTGAAATTATGGTTATAGGCTTTGCCTAATTCCTGCGTTGTATGTATTGCTTTAAAGCGTAATATGGCATATCTTTTAGCCATAATTAATTCTCCTTTCTTGAATACCTTATGGTATTCCTATAAACATTTTTTTAATCTTAAATGCCTTTGACATATAAGGAATAGATTGAACAGGAGGGTGTTTCTGACCCATTTTCCCACTCCGTTTGTTATTCGTATATAATAATGACAGATTTTAAAAAAAGTAACTGTAAATCGGAATCAGTTTTATTTAACTTTGTTTTAAAAAGAAAAAGCAGTGCGTAAGCCATGCTTTCTCTTTAATTGGTCTTAGCACAAAAAAACCCCGGTTTTACCAGGGAAATAAAAACGGTTTAGTAAAAGTAAAAAAATGGCAAGCTAAAAAGCAAGCCGAAAAGCAAATTGAGAAAAAGAAAATCTCAAGTTAAGTGTGAAATAGCAAAATAAAGGTAGACATGTGGAAAATCACCATAAGTAAATTACCCATTTTTTTCCGCTATTTTACAGTTACTATCATAGAAAAGCGGAATATTTAGGTAATTTACTGTTTTTTATACCATTTTACCCCTAATTTTACGCTTTTTTGCTACCATTGCGTTTAAATAGCGGAAAATTTTTGGGTAAAATCAGTTAATTTGAGCCAAAAACACCTAATAATCTGGGTAGCGTAAAATATCGGTGAAATAGCGTAAATTTTAGGGTAAAAATAGCACAGTATAATCATAACTATTAGGAGACTAATACTTAACAATTGACAAACTACCTATCATAGTATACAATATAAATGCACAACA
>CAYUTE010000038.1:0-7081 GCA_964447545.1 uncultured Eubacteriales bacterium | reverse complement strand
GTTTCACGTGATAATTATATGTGCGAGCAGGCAAAAAAGTATCCGAATTATTGTTTTGAAAAGCATAAAGGATATGGAACTAAACTGCATTATGAGATGATTGAAAAATATGGTATCTCTCCAATACATAGAAAAACATTTTTAAAAAAGGTGCTAAAATCTCATGAACAATCCTAAAACGTTAGGAGGTTTTGGCGAAAAATGCGCTTTAGATTTTATGGAGAAAAAAGGTTTTTCAAAAATTTGCAGAAATTATCATAGTAGATATGGTGAAATAGATATAATTTTAGAGAATAGCAAATATATTGTTTTTGTAGAGGTTAAAACACGGAATAAATCCGGCGGCGTAGAGGCGGTTGATTTACATAAAAGATTAAAAATAATTAAAACTGCGTTCGATTTTTTAATGAAGAACCCTGTTGAATCTGAAAAACAACCACGTTTTGATATCATAGAAGTAAATCTTAACAAAGATGGACTACTTAAGAAAATAAACCACTATAAAAACGCTTTTTCGGGAGAGGAATATTATGCGCTTTTTTGATTTGCATTGCGATACACTTTATCGTGCAGTAAAAGAAAATAAAAGTTTATTTAAAAATGATTTTAATGTGTCAATAGAAAAATCAGCTATGTTTGATAGTTACGTCCAATGTTTTGCTATTTGGATACCTGATGAAATCAGGGGCGAAAACGCTATCCGTTTATTTGAAAACGCTCGTAATAAAATTTTTGAGGAGAAAAACAAGAGTAACGGTATAGATTTTAAAATTTATACTGAACTTAAATGTCTTTCTGAGTTGTCTGAAAATAGCAATAAAAACTGCGGAGCTATTTTTACTGTCGAAGGCGGAGCCGTGCTGGGCGGAAAAATAGATAATGTTAAAAAAATCTATGATGCCGGCGTCAGAGTAATGACGTTAACTTGGAACGGTGAATGTGAAATTGGCGGTGGAGCCGGTACAGACATCGGCCTTACCCGGTTTGGCCGTATGGCAGTTCAAAAAATGGAAGATATAGGCATTATTATTGATATATCTCATGCAAGTGAAAAACTGTTTTATGATGTGTGTGAATTTTCAAATAAACCATTTATAGCTACGCACTCTAATTCTAAATCTGTTTGCAATCACAAACGAAATTTAACTGATGACCAATTTAAAATAATAAAAGAACGTGGCGGCATAGTTGGAATTACTTTTTGCAAATATTTCCTTTCAGATGATAACCCCGGTGGGTTTGACAACGTTTTAAAACACGTATATCATTTTTGGGAGTTGGGCGGAGAAAATACTGTGGCTTTCGGAAGTGATTTCGATGGTTGTGATCTGCCTTCTGAAATTAATGGACTTGAGAATGTAGAAGATTTATATGAATACTTTTTAAAGAAAAATTTTAGTCAAAAATTGATTGATAAATTGTTTTTTGATAATGCACATGATTTTATGATTAGAATGGGCTAAAAGGGGGATATTATGGCATTATACTGTATATCCGATTTGCACTTGTCTTTGGGAGCAGATAAACCTATGGACGTTTTCCCGGGTTGGGACGGATATGTTGACAAACTGAAGCACAATTGGATTAGTACTGTTAAACCCGAAGATACAGTTGTTGTGGCCGGTGATATATCTTGGGCTATGAAACTCGATGAAACATATGAGGACCTTAAGTTTTTAAACGATCTGCCCGGTAAAAAGATACTTATAAAAGGGAATCATGATTATTGGTGGGCAACAGCAAAAAAGATAAATGATTTTTTTGTTAAAAATAAGTTTGATACATTGTCCATAATATTCAATTCTGCTGTTTGCGTGGACGGAATTTGGATATGCGGTTCAAGAGGTTGGATGAACAGTCCGCAGGAGGAAGCAGACAAAAAAATATATCTGCGAGAGGTTCAAAGATTTAAAACTTCTGTTGATGCTATTCCAAACGATGCCAAAGATATAGTGGCATTTTTACATTATCCTCCGGTGTACGGAACCAGTGAAGCAAAAGAATTTGTAAATATTTTGATTGAAAGAAATATAAAAAAATGTTATTATGGACATATTCATGGTAGCGAGGCAGCTAAGAAGGTTTTAAATAAAAATTATAAAGGCATAGAATTCAAGTTAATTTCTTGTGATTACATAGATTTTTGCCCTGTATTGGTTGCCAAATAAAAACAACAGAATTTGGAAAGGAAGATATTTTCATGAAATTAAAATCATCAAATAAGGTAGAAACTAATCGCTGGGAGCTTGAAATAGAGATAGATCCCGAGACTTTTAATAAAGAAGTAGATAAAATTTATAATCGTCAAAAAAGCAAAATAACTGTTCCTGGATTTAGAAAAGGTAAAGCCCCTAGAGCTTTTATCGAAAAATTTTATGGTGAGAAAGTCTTTTTTGAGGATGCTCTAAACGCACTGTATCCGCAAGCTATCGAAGACGCAGCAAAAGACGCAAAAATTGAAATAGTTAATGACCATATAGATTTTGATATAGTAACTCTTAGCAAAAAAGAGGGCGCAATTTTTAAAGTTAAGGTTACTACCATGCCAGAAGTTAAGGTAGAAGGATATAAAGGCATTAAGATTAAGAAAATAGACAGCGGCAAAGTTACAGAAAAAGATGTAAAAGCTGAACTTGAAAAAATAAGAAATAAAAATGCGCGTATCATTGATTGCGAAGATGGAACAGCTGAGATGAATGATATTGTTAATATAGATTTTGAAGGTTCTGTTGACGGCGAGAAATTTGATGGCGGCAGCGCCCAAAATGCACCTTTAGAACTCGGTAGCAAGCAATTCATCCCAGGTTTTGAAGAACAAATTGTCGGCCACAAAATAGGTGACGAATTTGATGTTACCGTAACATTCCCTAAAGACTATCATGTTGAATCTTTAGCCGGAAAAGAAGCTGTTTTCAAGACAAAATTAAACAAGATTCAGAAGAAAGAGCTTCCTAAACTTGATGATGAATTTGTGAAAGATATTAGCGAATTTGATACTTTGGCAGACTATAAAAAAGATTTAAAATCTAAACTTGAAAAAGAGAAAAAAGCATCTGCGGAAAATGCTGCAGAAAATGAAATGATTGAAAAATTCATTGAGCTTGTAAAAGCTGAAGTGCCGGAAGCACTTATTAAAAGCAAAACAAAAGACCTTATAAGAGATTTTGAATATAAACTTCAAGGTCAAGGAATTGGCCTTAAAGATTATATGAAATTTACAAACACAAACGAAGAAATGCTTTCTAAAACATTCCATCCACAAGCTGAGAAACACGTCAAGCTTGAACTTGGATTAAAACACGTAGCTGATCTTGAAAAAATTAAAGTTTCTGAAAAAGAAGTAAGCAAAGAATACGATTCTTTGGCCGAAGCTTATAGATTAAAACCGGAACAAGTTAAGAAATTTGTTTCTGAAGAAAATATAATTTCAGATATTAAAAAGAAGAAAACCCTCGATATCATTCGTGAAAATAGGGTTGAAGAATAATTGAAAAAATAATAAATCAAAATTGCAAGTTTAATTTAAAATTGCAATTTTGTATAACTTTTGATAAAATTGCCAATTATTAAATATGATACAGATTGAGGGAGATTGTTTATGAGTTTAGTACCATACGTAGTAGAACAAACAGGCCGTGGAGAAAGATCTTATGACATTTATTCCAGATTATTAAATGACAGGATAATTATGTTAGGAGAAGAAGTAAATGCCACAACAGCAAGTTTAGTTGTTGCTCAGCTTCTTTATTTAGAAGGGCAAGACGCTTCAAAAGATATAAGTCTTTACATCAATAGCCCAGGTGGTTCTGTTACAGATGGGCTGGCTATATACGACACCATGCAATATATTAAATGTGATGTTTCAACTATTTGTATGGGATTAGCGGCAAGTATGGGTGCGTTCTTGCTAGCAGCCGGAGCAAAAGGAAAACGTTATTCACTTCCAAACAGTGATATAATGATTCACCAGCCAAGCGGCGGAGCAAAAGGCCAGGCTACTGATATTAATATTCATGCTCAGCATATTTTAAAGACTAAAGAACGTCTTAATAAAATACTATCAGAAAAAACCGGTAAGCCGCTCGATGTTATAGCTGCCGATACTGAAAGAGATAACTTTATGACTGCTCAGCAAGCGCTTGAGTATGGAATAATCGATAAAGTTATAGAGCATAGATAATAATTTAAGCAATTAAGTTTATAAGAATCGAGGATGATATATATGGACCGCAAAAATAGTGACCATAAACTTTGTTGTTCCTTTTGTGGAAAACCTCAAGATGAAGCAAAAAAACTCGTTGCAGGGCCCGGAGTATGTATATGTGACGAGTGCATTGATTTGTGTGTTAATATTTTAGATGATAACGATAGTGGTTCTCATGGCCATAATATGCGCAAAACCGAGAAAACCAAGTCTAAAAAAGATAGGGTTTTGCCAAAACCTCAAGAAATAAAAAAATATCTTGATGAGTACGTAATTGGTCAAGACGCTGCAAAAGTTGCGTTGTCTGTTGCGGTTTACAATCATTATAAAAGAATATTCTTTGGTTCAAAGAAAGAAGATGTGGAACTCAAAAAGAGCAACGTACTTCTTTTAGGTCCAACCGGTGTTGGAAAAACTCTTTTGGCGCAATCTTTGGCTACACTGCTTGACGTTCCTTTTGCTATTGCTGACGCAACCACTCTTACTGAAGCGGGGTATGTTGGCGAAGACGTAGAAAATATACTTTTGAGATTGATTCAAGCTGCCGATTATGACGTTGAAAAAGCTGAAAGAGGCATAATATATGTAGATGAAATTGATAAAATTTCTAGAAAATCTGAAAGCGCATCTATAACAAGAGATGTTAGCGGCGAAGGCGTTCAACAAGCTCTTTTGAAAATTTTAGAAGGTACAAAATCCAACGTTCCGCCTAAAGGTGGCAGAAAGCATCCTCAACAAGAATTTATTCAAATTGATACAACAAACATTTTGTTTATATGCGGCGGAGCTTTTGAAGGAATTGAGAAAATTATTGAAAAACGTGTAAGTACTTCTTCGATGGGATTCGGCGCTAAAGTTTGGACCCGTAAAGAACTTGATGATACTGATTGGATGAGCAAAGCTGTACCTCAAGACTTTGTGAAATACGGTTTAATACCTGAACTTGTAGGAAGAATGCCGGTTATAGCTTCTTTGAAAGGTCTTGACGAGGATTCTTTGGTCAGAATCTTAGAAGAGCCTAAGAACTCGTTAATAAAACAGTATAAAAAATTATTTGATTTAGATAAAGTTGATCTCGAATTTAAGAAGTCAGCCTTGCACGCAATTGCTAAGAAGGCAATTGAGCGAAATATAGGGGCTCGTGGTTTGAGGTCTATACTTGAAGATACGCTAGTAGATGTAATGTTTGACGTTCCGTCTGATCATACTATAGAAAAAGTTATAATTGATGATAAAGTTATAAACGGTAAGAAAAAACCCGAATATGTGCATAATGAAACTCGTACACCTGTTGTTATATCTATTAGTTCAGATGATATTTCAACTGGCGAAAATAGCCAGAGTGACGTTTCATAAAGATGAATATATGGAGATGAGTTGAAATCGAAAACATAAATGCAAATTCAGAAACTGTTCCTGTGCTTCCGCTTAGGGGATTTGTTATGTTTCCGAATGTAGTCCTACATTTTGATATAGGGCGAAAAAAATCAATAGCTGCTGTAGAAAAAGCCTTGAAAACTGACAGAAAAATTTTTTTGGTAACTCAAAAAGAAATTAAAGTTGATTACCCCAACCAAAAGGGTTTATACTCTTTTGGGGTATTAGCTAAGGTTAAGCAGATTTTAAAACAAACAAATGATGTAACACGTGTTTTAATAGAAGGGCAAAGTCGTGCAGAACTGGTTGATTTTATAGATGGTGATGAATTTGCTTCTGCTAAAATAGTATTAAAAGATGAAATTTCTGCTGAGCCTAGCGTAGAAATAGATGGCTTAATAAGAAAATGCCAAGAATTGTTTGCCGAGTATCTAAGCTTGTCTCCGCGCATGTCAGGGGAATTAATTTTAAGCTTTCCTTCAGATAATAATTTAGGTAAAATCACAGATTATATTTGCTCGAATGTTAGTTTTGATTTTAAGGATAAGCAAGAAATTTTACAACAACTTAATCCCGGTGAGAGGGCAGAGCTGCTAGTTAAAAAGCTTGCTCACGAAAACGCAATTTTGAATTATGAATGTGAAATAGAATCTAAACTTCAAAAATCAATAGATAAAGATCAAAAAGAATACATAATAAGAGAGCAAATAAAAATGCTATCGGGTGAACTTGGAAGTAACAAAATTCCACTAACCGAGGCCGAGGAATACAAGCAAAAGATTGAAAAATTAAAGTTAACTAAAGAAACTCGTGAAAAGTTTATTAAAGAATGCGATAATTTAGCAAAAATCCCGGTAGGTTCCAGCGAGGCAAATGTTATAAGTTCATATCTCCAGACTTGTGTATCTTTGCCGTGGGGAAAGCGCTCTCGTGATACGATTGATATAAAAAAAGCCAAACAACAGTTAGATAAAGATCATTATGGTTTGAAGTATGTCAAAGAGCGAATTTTAGAATTTTTAGCAGTACGTAAACTTTCGCCGGACGTTAGGGGGCAGATTGTATGCTTGATAGGACCTCCGGGTGTTGGAAAAACATCTATTGCTAAGTCTTTGGCCAAGGCGATGAACAAAAAATATGTAAGAATATCTTTGGGCGGAGTTAATGACGAGTCTGAGATTCGTGGTCACCGCAAGACATACATTGGAGCCATGCCAGGGCGAATAATAACCGCAATTAAGCAAGTTGGCGTAAGTAATCCGCTTGTTTTGCTAGACGAGGTTGATAAAATCTCTAATGATTATAGAGGCGACCCATCATCGGCGCTTTTAGAGGCGCTTGACCCTGAACAGAATTCAGCGTTTTATGATAGATATATAGAGGTTCCTTTTGATTTAAGTCAAGTATTTTTTATAGCAACAGCCAATGACCGTGATTGCATACCGGAACCGCTCTATGACCGTATGGAAGTTATAGATTTATATAGTTACACACATGAAT
>CAYUTE010000037.1:0-1555 GCA_964447545.1 uncultured Eubacteriales bacterium | reverse complement strand
CTTTGACCATAAATCTGACCACAATCAAACCGAACAAAAAATTTGTTCTATATGATTCATTGCAATTTCCATAGATGGATGAACATATACATTTAAAGAGATATTTGAGGATGAATGACCAAGTAGTTGACTCAGTGTTTTTGCATCCATTCCGGATTCCGCACAACGAGTAGCGTAAGTGTGTCTAAGCGTATGAAAACTAAAAGTCTGAATGTTATGCTGTTTCAGTAATCTGCGATATTGGTAGTCGAAAGTTCTTGTGCCTACAAAGGTGTGATCGTGTGAAACAACAAATTCTGAGAATCTATTATTATACGCTTCCAAGAGAATGTTTTGCAAAGATGACGGCATAGGAACATCCCGAATTGAAGATATTGTTTTTGGCGTATCAAGAACAAGCATAGTCTTCTGTTCGTTATTTGTGCACGGAACTCTCGAAATCGTATGACGAATACGAACCACACCCGTTTCAAAATCAATATCACCCCATCGAAGCGCACACACTTCACCGATTCGAAGTCCGCATTGTAGTGCTAAAAGAACTCCAATCGCTGCCAGCGAAGAATCGGTGAGCATCTTTTGCGTTAGAGTTGTTTCTGTTGGTTTGCTTAAAATAATGATATCTTTTTTAGGGACAATAGGTTTATTGATTGGTGTTCTCAACGGATTACGCAATCCTTCCATAACCGCATAATCGATAGCCGCTTCAATAATAATTGCCATTGTACGCACATAAGACGAAGAGAGTGGGCATTTGCTTCTTAATCCTCCTGATTTTAATTTAGTATCTAAAAACCTATTGATATCGTTTGAATCTAAAGCATTGATTTTTATTCCTCCAAGTGCGGGTATAATGTGTGTTTCGATCATTTGAAGATATTTTGCCTCTGTAGCACCTTTGATACGCACTCGATTTGCATATACCCATGTTAGTAAAATATCGGAAAAACACTTTGCGTTATTTAAACTGTTTGTTTGGTTATTTCTTTTAGATTGCGCATCAATAAGCTTCCTTTTGCAATCGGCGTAGGATGAAGCATAAACAGAACTGTATTTTGCTGAACCGTCAGTTCTATATCCGTCTTTATACCTACCTTCCCAACGACCGTCTTTTCTTTTGTGTATATTATCGCCGCGCCTTCCCATACGTTTCAGCTCCTTCCTTCAGCAACAATTTGTGTGACCATTTATCTGACCACATATAATTATAAAATAAGCTTCGTTGAAAAAACAATTTGACTTTTTCTCATCGAAAAAAACCAAATAACCCCAATAGCTCACTATCTTATTGACATATAAAAACTTTAATGCTATAATTATTTGGAAATAATGTCTAATTGTATCGTTTTTTAGGCTTTTAGAACTTGTAGTTCTACTCAAAATTAACCCTCCTTGTACTTTATTGTTTGATACATTGTAAACGGTTATACACCGATTACATATAAAAAATTTTTTTAGAGGAGAGCATTGAAAAATGAAACAGACAAAAAGAACACGGCTTGTTAGTTGTTTTCTTGCAATAGTGATGGTATTGATTATGCTATCTGGTATGGCA
>CAYUTE010000036.1:0-2201 GCA_964447545.1 uncultured Eubacteriales bacterium | reverse complement strand
CCAGCCCCATATTTTTATATTTTTCTTGTGACAAACCGTGATAAAGCATTTAAGCACGTCGAATTTGAGTTTTCCGCCGCTGTCGGCGCAGTATTTGCTTACGGGGAAAAGCTCTGATTTATAAAACGCGTCGTCAAACGCGCGCACATGAAGAATAAGCGTGTTTACGGAAAATTCGGCTAATTTATCAACCGCTTTTTCGATATTAGAAATAAAATCGTTTTCGTCCGATGATGCTTTTACCAGTTCTTCGATTTCGTTATAATAAAGCCACGCGGCAACGATTCTTTGATTTGCCGCATTATTCTGAGGCGCTGTTTCAGACGATATGTTATCCCCGCTTTTTTGCGGAAAAGCACAGGAAGACAAAATCAGCAAAAGTGATAAAAAAATCGCAAGCAGTCTTTTCAATTAAATTACTCCTTGCTTTTTCAAGCGTTTAATTTGGTTTTCGGTCAGCATACCTTTCTCGATAAGTCTTTTAATAATTTTTACCTGCTCTTCTGTTAACTGTTTCTTGTCCATAATCATCACCGATAAATTGATATGAAAAACAATTAACAAATATTACCAAAATAATAAGCACCTCAAAAAGCTTTCTGCCTTTCAAGGTGCAAATATCAATTATTTTCAACGCGCAATCCGAACTTTTAATTATGCATTTCCTTTATAAAGACCGAGCTGTTCAAATGCCATTTCTATAAAGTCTTCTCTCGATAAATTCAGCAAATCTTTTGAATCCTTATAATTAAACAAGAAGAAATAACTGTCTGTTGAAATAATTATCAGTTTTTCTGTTGGTTGCTCAATTAATTCATACTCTATATTACCGTAAGTTTCTTTTTTAACTGATGAGGGATTCAGCGGTTCACCGTTTTCATCAGCCAAATTATGTACAGCTTTTTCTAAAATAAATTTTCCCGACAGATATGATTTATCCGTTTCGAAATATTCAGCCGTAAATGAAAATGTAACGTCAAACGGATCGCAAATAGTTTGAGATATTTGATAACTTGTATTACCGAGTGTGTATTTTGAAAAAGCATAATACGGTTTATAGCCTATGCTTTTTTCAATATCCGCATAGTATGGGGAAAACTTTTCAATTTTTTCTTCAATGAAACGCCTGTCTTCCGCACCTACCATTTCTGTGGAATATATTTCCTCGTTGTATGCAACACAGCATTTAACAATATTAACTGTATTGAATAAAACAAACCCGCCTAAAATCACAATTAAAATGGGTACAAATATTTTTGTGCCGATGTCTGCTTTAATTTGAATTAAACGCAAAACTAAAAACAATACCGATACAACAAACGCACTCAAACCGCCGAATAAAAGCATAGGAAGATACAAAAGATTTGTAATTCCTTGCGCCATAGGTGTATATTCAGACAAGTTTTTAGAAAGGAATAATGCCGACAATACACACCCTGCAATAAAAAACAATACAAACAGTAATATTGAAATCAGCTTTTTAGTTTTTGTTTTCATAAATATTCTCCTAATATGTAAGCTTGAAAATCTTGACTTTTTTACACCGATTCTATAAAGATGCAGAACTGTCACCTATCATATTAAATATATATCTTTTGCTTTTTAGAAAATTCATCTGGATTGATATTTGATGAGTCCTGTTCAATAATAGCGATTTTTTCATTACCAAACAAATACTGGCTTAACCATTCTATCAGTTTTGAAAGTATATCCTGTTCGCCGTTTTCCCAGTCGGCATTTAATACAGCTTCGGATACCCCGTCATTTAACCAATTTGTCAGATCATTTTTTATATTGAAAATTATTTTATCCCATCTGTCAGGTACTTCAATAACGGCAATAGGATATTGTATTGATATTAACAGTTTCATCAATGCTCCTCCTTTTTACTGCAAGCAGAATGAGCGGTACATTTCTATGTATTGTGATAAGTTCCGTCGGTCAGAGAGCCGTCACCGATTGTTTTGAGGTTCTTTGCTTGCTTAGTTAGTTTTATATAGTATCTGCAAAAGCAGAATATTGACAGTCCTGCTCCGATAATAATATCCAGAATCAGTGTTGGAATAGGGTCTAAATCACGGGGTACGCGATATTCGGTTCTCCACACTTCAATCGGTACTGATAGCATTTTTATATCATAGCACAGAACCGTTACCCAAAAAGCAATTGGTATTAACATTATTAAAAGTATGTTTAACACT
>CAYUTE010000035.1:0-7883 GCA_964447545.1 uncultured Eubacteriales bacterium | reverse complement strand
GAAAAGATAACCGAAGAACGATATTTGACAATGAACGGCACTTATGAAAATGAGTATAACGAGTTAAAATCAAAGCAATCCGAATTGAAAGACCAAATTGACCAAACCGAAGCAGCAGAGTATAACGCAAAAATATTCACTGATCTCATTGAAAAATATATCAAAATTACAGAACTCAACGCACGAATTCTTAACGAACTGATTGAGAAAATAGTAGTCCACGAAAAAGAAATTATCAACGGTGAAAAGTTTCAGACTGTGGAGATATATTATAAATTTGTGGGATTGATGATATAATTAAAAAAATACGACGAATCCAACTATGCAAAAAGCATCGAAAAGCCTTATTCTATCGAGTTTGGCAAGACAAAACGAACTATAAATTTATAGCTGTTGTTTTTACAAAATTTCATTTTTCGTGCTAAATTACTGCTTTCTACTTACGAATAAATCGCCTTTTTATAGTAAACTGCCCGTTTAAAAAATAAACAAGTGGGCAGTTTACTATTGACTTTCTATATAGAAATTGCATATAATATAGTAAAGTACCCACTCAATAAACAAATTTGAGGCAATTGAATAGAGGTGGACAAATGCTTCGTGAAAACGATATTAAAAATGTGAGAAAGCTATTCAATAGGCATCACTATGTAATGACTACTGCCGAGATTCTTGAAGCTAAGCTATACTATGCAGATATTAAACAGCTTTTAGATGAGGGGTTTATTGAAAGAATAAGACGAGGTTACTATCATTGGATTGAAGACCAAGGGAAAAGTGAAGTTGTAATTATCAATCATCTTTTTCCAGATGCGATTCTTTGTATGGAAACGGCACTTTTCTATTATAAGTACAGCGATAGAAATCCTGCTGAATGGAACTTTGCAATCGATAGGAATGTTTCCAAATTGAGAACCAACATTGATTATCCGTTCATTAGAGCATACCGCATCAAGTCGGAGTTGGTTACACTAGGCGAAACAACGGGTGAAATTGATTTTACAAAAGTGCGTATTTATGACCGTGACAGAACAATTTGTGATGTTCTGAAAAATATGAGCAAAATGGACAAAGAAATTTTCAATAAAGCAATACAAGGATATGTTAAAGACCCGAAAAAGAATATTCCAAACCTCATGATGTATGCAAAAAAACTGCGTGTGCAGAAAAAGGTTAAAGAATTGATTGGAGTGTGGTTGTAATGGCTGATGTTTCGGCATCCGTTTTGGCCAAATTGAAAAACAAAGCAAAGGCTTCTGGTATTAGTTATCAACAATACTTACAGCTATTTATGCAGGAGGAATTTCTGCGGAAGCTTTCAAAATCTGGATGTGAAGATAAGCTGATACTCAAAGGCGGATTGTTCATTTACACTCTAACTAATTTTGAAAGCCGAGCAACTATTGATGTGGATTTTTTGCTTCGTAGTGTTTCCAATTCAATTGAAAGCGTAAAAACTCTCATAACGCAAATTCTTGAAACGCCTACAGGAAACGATTATATAAAAATGATCGCAAAGGGATTTGAGGAGATTTCTCCGCAGAGAAAATATCACGGGATCAGTACCCAAATTATTGGACAGATAAAGAATGTGCGAGTCCCCTTTAATGTAGATATTGGCGTAGGTGATATTATCATCCCCCATGCCGAGGAACGGACAATCCAAACGCAGCTTCCAGACTTTGAAAAACCTGTTATAATGACCTATTCCCTTGAAAGCACGATTGCCGAAAAGTTTGACGCAATTCTGCAACGCTTTGAACTGACAGGCAGAATGAAAGATTTTTATGATATTTATTATCTTTCAAGAACATTCGATTTTGAAGGAGCAAAATTGCAAGCTGCTATCTTTGAAACCTTACAGCGGCGTGGTACTCCCTATGACAGAGACAGCTTTAAGCGTGTTGTTGCACTTGCAGATGATGAGGATATGCAGAAACGGTGGAAATTCTTTTTGAAAAATATTAAAGAGGATACGCTTGAATTTGTTGTTGTGATTGATGAGATACAGGCGTTTCTTGAGCCTGTATTTGATGCGATTGTGAATGAGGACGAGTGGCAAAAAGAATGGTTTTGTAGAAAGCCAAAATGGTCTTAGTTTTTTAACAAATAAATTATAAAGGAGAATTCTATATGGGAAATCCAGTTGATTTGACCGCCGAGCAAAAAGAAAAGAAAGAAAAACTATACGAAATTAACCAAAAATTGTGGGCAATTATAAAGAAAGAAACAAAACCGCCAAAACACGAAGAAATACAAAAACTGTATAATGAAATGGCACTGACTGCTCATGAATTACACATGTCTTTAAAAGCCAGTGGATACGAGCCTAAGCACCATAAATATATGCTTGAAAATAGGGGGGTTCCTGTTGAGAACATTGAGTTTTATAACCACATTCATCCTGTTGATGATTTGTTAAAATTCATTGAGGACGTTAATGCAAATAATGATCCTGAAGATACAACAATTGGTGAAAAATTCACGTTGAGAATTTACACAAGAAGATGGGGACATTACGACCATTATTATATGACAAGAACAGCAACTGGGTGGAATTTTCAAGAAATGCTCATATCTAATTCTGGTGATTGTGAAAAAGATGCTAGTCCCAATTTATTTAGAGCGTTAAAAAACGATGGTGTTTGCTATCCAAAACAAATCGGTGACTTTTTTGAATATCTGTGGGAACAAGCTTCAGAGGGGTTGACTGCCCAAGAAGTTCAAGATTGCTTTGATATGATTGGAGAGTGGATAAGTTCTTGTGAAATGAACACTCCACGTGGCATTTTTGGAGGCTTAATATAATGGATGAAAGGAAAATAACAAGTGGAAAAGGAGCAGTCACTTTCCTTGATGTTTTGGGATGGAAAGGAATATGGGAAAGAAATCAGTTCGCTATAAGTAAACTACAGAATTTTGTTTATAAAATGCAAGAAAAGGCTCAAGAGATTTCTGATAAGTATATGGATGACACAAGCTTACGTGGTAAGTCAAAGCCGACAGAGGTTTTAAGCATTTCAGATACTATTGCTATTTTTACTTCGGCATCTCCCAAAATAGCGATTGCAATTCATGCAGAATTATGTTCTTGGGCATTGGCATATTCGTTAGAACAAGAGTTACCTTTACGCGGTGCAATAAGCTACGGTGAATATTCAATAGCCGACAATATTATGTTAGGTTATGCAGTAGATGAGGCTGCAAGTTGGCATGAGACTACAGATTGGATAGGTGTTATACTGACTCCATCTGCAAAAATGTATTTGAGAGGCGATTTACCCGAATTTGTTGTTGAGTATGGAAGCATTCCATTTAAAAGAAGTATGAAAACTTTAGATTTATGTATTAATTGGTCTTTTGAAGATGAAAAAATGCTATACGATATTATTCAGAAAAAGGGACCTCATGTGCCCGAAATTGCACCTAAGTACTTAAATACATTGTTTTTTTTACAAAGAACAAATAATTAGAAGCTGGGATTAGGAGAGATGGATATGACAATACCGATGTCCGATGAAAAAACTGCTTATGAAGCAATAAAGCATAGAAAAGAAAAGTTTGGAACATTTCATAAGGCATGCTTTCATATTCACACTCCAGAATCCTATGATTACAAATTGCTTAGACAGTGGTCCTATAGTGATTATATTTCTGCTTCTGAACAAGACATCTTTAATATTTGTATAGAAAGAAAGGTATTACCAGAAATAATCACTTTGGATAGCATAACACTTGACAATGTTCTTTCCTGCTATTGTAGCAAGAAAGAATTGCTTTCGTATTTATTATTAGCGGAAACGATAATTGTAAATGAGATTGAAGTAGTTTTAGTTTCAGACCATCATACTGTTATGGGAGTAAGAAAACTAAAGACTGCTATTGATGAGCTATGTAAAATGAAAAAGCATAAAATATATCCAGAAGTTTTTCTTGGTATAGAGATTTCTTGTGCTGATAAAAACCATGTTGTTGGAATATTTGAAAATAACCAGACTACTATTGATAAAATAAACTTATGGTTAAAGGACAATTTATTATCTTTAGAGGATGGTACTTTTGAGACAAGTATTAAAGTGTTGGAGTTTATAAAATCTATCAATGGTATAGGATATTTGGCTCATTTAGACACTTCTGATATATTTAAAGAAAAGTTTTCAAGTGGTGCGTACAAGAAGAAGCTATTTTCAGAAAAAGTATTGCACTTGATTGGTTTGTCTGATTATAAAAAACTTAATAGTATCAAAAGCAATATCAAGAAATTTAGATCGACGGATATTAAAGCTGTAATTGATAATGATGCGCACGATATCGATACAATTTCTACTAAAACATTCTGGATAAAAGGTAGCAAGCGAAATTACTCGATGATAAAAGAGGCTCTCGATGATTATGATATTTCTGTTAGTTTTGAAAATGAGCAATTCCCCAAACAATATATAAAAGGCATTTATATTCAAAATAGAGAAAGTGGCTTTTTAAGTGGTAACGATAATAAAGATTTTTGCTTAAGTTTTTCAAAAGCCTTAAACTGCCTTATTGGCGGCAGAGGTACTGGGAAAAGTACGATTTTAGAGCTTTTGGAATATGTGCTTAGTCAGCAGTGTGATAATGAACGAAAACTAGATTTCATATGCTCACATGGAAACACATGGATTCTTTATGACTATCAAGGTGAAGAATTCTTAATTGAAATGCGAATGCCAGTTAAGCCCAATTTAGACGACAACATATTACGCTGTTTTGGTCAGAATCTTTCTGATAGGTATTACTATAGATACTATTTCAATGAGGAAGATGTGAGAGATTATGCGTTCAAACATTTTTTTAAGATTTCAAAAGTAATATATATAAATGATAAATGGTATCTTGAAGCAGTAACAAACAAGAAAGAGATGCTCAATCATTTTTTTGATGTAAGATATTCAGTCAACGATTTAGTCAATACGGCAAGTGGTGAAAGAATAAACAGCTTTTTATATGAAACATTGTTTGAGAACAAAATTTTATCCAAGCCAGAGAATGTTATCCGATTCAAGAAAAAATCTGGCTTAATAAAAACACTTGATAATGTTCAAAGTGTTATGCAAAAAAGAAAAGAAGAAGTCGATTCTGTAATCAAACCATTTAATATCAGCCAAACCAATATACTGAGAATCATATATTCACAGGATGGAACATATTCTGAACCTGATTTTGCCTTTTGGCTATTCGGAAATAAGTACAATGAAAACAAGTGGTATAAAAAGCAGAATATTACGGAAGGAAATATCATTGAATATCTTTTATATCTCTATAGTGAATTGGGAATTTTTGAATTTCTAATATTAGTAGTAAATAAAGATATTTCTAAAGCATCTTCCACAAAAAATCCGTTAGCGTTTTGTACGGAAATGACTCAAAGTATGGTTGAGCAGGGACTTCATTCTTTAGATACAGAAAAAGTGCAAACCCTACTTAATGAAATTTTAGAAAATCTAATTACCGATAAAAATATAGACAGAGTTATTGATTACTTAAAGAAATACATAGCACATATTGAGAACTTCTCTTTAGAATTTAATATTAACAACAAAGAAGGTAGCTCTGGTGCTGCTATATATAAACCAGTCGGAACATTGTCTCTTGGGCAAAAAGTTGTAGCAATGTTATCTTTTATTTTAGGGTATAGTGAGTATTCAAAAGATTATAGACCGTTAATAATAGACCAACCTGAAGACAACTTGGATAATCAGTATATCTACAAAAATCTTGTGAAACAACTGCGTTCAATAAAAGAAAAACGTCAAGTTATTATTGCAACACATAACGCTACAATCGTAACAAACGCTAAAGCTGACCAAGTGTGTATAATGCGTTCAGATAATCAGCACGGTTGGATAGAGACCACAGGGTATCCTAGTGAAAAGCGCATTAAGAAACATATCATTAACTACCTTGAAGGAGGTAAAGATTCCTTTTTACATAAAATAAGCATTTATGAAGATGCGTTGGGAATTTATATGGATAAATAGAAAAAAGGTGTTGATGTTGAAATTGCATTGTTACCGCTATTGTAACAAATAAAATAAAAAAGGAAATGTTATAAAATATATCCTTAATAGCAACCCGAGGTCGTCAGTTCGAGTCTGACCAGTAGCTCCAAAAACGGCAGAGGATTTTTTCGTTCTCTGCCGTTTTTAATTATAAAATTCAAATTATGATTTTAATAGTAGAGAGATATATTTATATAACCGAACGGGGAGATTTAAAAATGAATGCAGTGAATTAAAAATCTTTATTGAAAGAGGTGAGAGCATGAACGGAAATATATTATTAAACCTATTAGCCTCAAAAAATATTTTGTCTTTCTTTGATAATTTCACGAATCATAGGTGAATATGGGCGGATTGTTGAATTAAAAACAAATAAATGTTACACTCGAATTAACAAGATAAATTGAATTCAAAGGGGTAATATTTATGAAGCGTTCAGATGTTGTAAGCAAAATGACACTTGCACAAAAGGCAGAATTTGTTTCGGGCTTAAACTACTGGTATCTACACTCTGCGCCTGAGCTTGAATTACCTGAAATTATGATGACAGACGGACCTCATGGTTTGCGAAAGCAAAATACAGAGAAAGAAAACCGTATTCCCGTTTACGATATATATGTCGATGACGGCTTCAGCGGTACGAATTTTGAAAGACCCGATTTCAAGAGAATGCTTGATGAATGCGAATGGATTGTCGTTGAGAATACTCACGAACCAATTATTGATAAGGGAACTTGGAACTTAGTTCATGATATTATGAAAAATCGCAGGCGTGAAACAAAACGCGGTGAGGTGCAGATGTTCGCAGGCTTGGTAAAATGTGCGGATTGCGGTTCGGCGCTGAATGTTTCATATAATTACAAAAGGCAAAAATATACCGGGTTTTCCTGCTGGGTGTATAAAAATTACGGCAAAGAGCGTTGCACTTCTCATGCTATCGGTTATCAGACTTTATATAATATTGTGCTTGAAGATATCCGCCGTCAGGCAGAATGTGTTGCAAAGTCAAAAGATAAATATGTTGCTCTGCTCAGTAACCATATGAACGACAAGACCGCAGAAGATGTGAAAAGCTTTAACAGTCAGCTACGGAAAATCGAGAAACGGTTATCACAGCTTGATAAAGTGCTTAATAAACTCTACGAGGATAGGGCTCTTGAAAAGATAACCGAAGAACGATATTTAACAATGAACGGCACTTATGAAAGTGAGTATAACGAGTTGATATTAAAGCAATCCGAATTGAAAGACCAAATTGAGCAAAGTGAAACCGCAGTGTATAACGCTAAAATATTCACCGACCTTGTTGAAAAATATATCAATATTACAGAACTTAATTCCCGCATTCTTAACGAACTGATTGAGAAAATCGTAGTCCATGAAAAAGAAATCATCAGCGACGAAAAATATCAGACTGTGGAGATATATTATAGATTTGTGGGATTGTTATAAACCGCTATGACAAAAAGGACTTTTCAAAAACTGGAAAGTCCTTTGTTCATTCTGTATATTCGTGCTTTGTCGGTTTGTAATCTGACTTATACTTTTCGTATTTTGCAGTAGTGCCTATTTCTGTGGACTACGATTTTCTCAATCAGTTCGTTAAGAATACGGGAATTGAGTTCTGTAATATTGATATATTTTTCAATAAGGTCGGTAAAGATTTTTGCGTTATACTCTGCTGTTTCAGTTTGCTCAATTTGGTCTTTCAATTCGGATTGCTTTGATTTTAACTCGTTATACTCACTTTCATAAGTGCCGTTCATTGTCAAATATCGTTCTTCGGTTATCTTTTCAAGCACTCTGTCCTCGTAGAGTTTATTAAGCACTTTTTCAAGCTGTGATAAC
>CAYUTE010000034.1:0-6367 GCA_964447545.1 uncultured Eubacteriales bacterium | reverse complement strand
GTGATGCGCAAATACCACTTCGAGCCTTCTTTTAAGAATTTAACGTCCCAAAGAATAAGCCCCAAGGAGCTGGCAATGGGCTTTGCAATATCCCAGACAACAGCCGCAGTGTTTTTCTTCATATTTTTTAAAACTCCTTATAAATTTAAGAGAGCGGGTCGCCCCACTCTCAACATAACGGATATTCTTACATTAGTAATATTACCATACAATAATAAATAAATCAAGTCTTTTTGAAAAATAATATACTATATAAATATATAATTTATAAATCGTCTGCGTCCTGCTGAGGTTCTCCGCCGTCCTTCGGAGTTCCCGTGTAGCTCCCGTTAACGTCAGAGGGAATATCGGGGTCGCCCTCATTCCACATCTTGCCGAGTTCTTTATTAAGACGCTCCATTTTCTTCCTCGCAAGAAACATCTTTTCCTTTTTTGATTTATTTCCGAACAATTTCGCACCTCCTTTAAATGCCGAGCGCAGAAAACAATACGCACATTGAATTTTGCTTTAAACGGCACTGTTATTTTTCCCGCGGTGGCTGTTTTTATAACGCGCAAACTACAATTATTTTTTTAAATGTAAAAAAGGCTATATAAAAAACACATGATTTTTTAAGGATATGTTCTTTTAACTGTTGATTTTATTAAATAGTCTACTTTTACTATGTTTAGTTTAAGTGGACTATTTGTTTTTATTGTGTTCTTTTTAACGTTGGAAGAGTTCGTTTAACTGTTGACAAATTTAGCTTTTATATGTATAATAATGTTTATCTTGCAAAACATTTTTTTATTTTTCAAATAGGAGTTTTTGTGGATGAGTAACGAATTACAACTTGACGAGTTCGAAATAATAAATAAGTATCATGATGAAGATGGCAACCTTTGCTATGATATAGCGCCTATAAAGAACCCTGAATGTTGCCCTAAATGTTTACATGAAGTATTCGTCAAAAATGGTACAATAGATAGAATGATTAAGGATTTACCTTCATTCGGTAATGATGTTTATTTAATTATTAAGGGTAACCGTTTTAAATGCTTAGGATGTGGAAAAACATTCGTACAATCATTTGACTCAATTGATGACCATGCAAAAATCACAAAGCGATTAGAACAAAAGATTCAAGAGTTATCTCTAGAGCGCACTATACAGGAATTGACAGTTGATTATAATTTAGCTAAATCAACCATTTATCGCATTAGTGAAAAACACGTTGATGAATTGAATTCTAAAAGGGTTCCATATTCACCACGAGTATTAGGTATTGATGAAGCGCATTTAAATAAAGAGACGCGTGGCGTATTTGTTGATATTGAAAAACACGGTATTATTGAAATATTACCAACACGCGCAAAACAATCGGTTATAGATTATTTAGATAGCTTGCCAAATAACGAAAAGATTGAAATTGTTACTATGGATATGTGGAAATCTTACAAGGAAGCAGTTTACGAATGTTTACCTCACGCGAAAGTTGTTATAGATAGGTTCCATGTCGTTAAAATACTTAACGTTATTCTTGATGGAGAGCGTAAAGCTATCATCAAAAAACTACCAAGAGAAGAACGCCCCAACATGAAAAAATCCAAAAGAGTTTTGTTAGAAAGGCTTAGCAACCTTGATGAGGATGACTTAGAGGAACTTAATAAAATATTCAATAAGTTTCCCTTGTTACAAGATTTATATACGCAAAAAGAAGCCTTTGCAAACATATATGAAGCAAAAGATAGAGAGTCTGCAGAAAATGCCTATAAGGAATTCTTAAGTAATATACCAAAACGTATATTACCAACATTAAGTCCATTTTTAAAAACCGTTGAAAATTGGCACACGGAAATATTTAATTATTTTGACCACAAATATACAAACGGTGTTGTAGAGTCTTTGAACAATTCGATTAAATCAATTGAAAGGATAGGTAGAGGGTATTCGTTCAAGATGCTTCGTGCACGCATTATTTTCGGTACGCCAGCTTACAAAAAGGCAGCTTACAAAGTTACAAAGAAAAAGCCTGTGTATCGTCCATCAGATGGACTTATGAGCTATCTTGATGTTAGTACCCTTTTAGGCGGTGGAGAAGTAAAAACATTAGAACACGGCGATTATGTAGATTTTGAAGAGCTCGTAACATACTTAAACTCAAAACAATAAAAGCGTTAGAATAACTAATCTAACACTTTGATGCTTTGTTATATTGTTCACTGTTTTAAAATGTCATATTTTAGTTGACAAAAATGATGTTTGGTGCTAAAATGGAATCAGCAAGAGGAAATCAAGCGGTTTCCTTATTGTGGTTTATGTTTAAGAGAAAACACAACCTAAGTGGGGAAACTTAGCGGTTGTGTTTTTCTTTTATATAGATAATTAAAGAAACAATAGAAGCGATACTACCAATAGCACCGATTATTGTCACTATAACTTTAATAATTATAATGAAAATATCCATATAATATATCACCTCCACATACTTATTTGCGACAAAGTCGCATTTATATGTAAAAGGGAGGTATAAAAATTTGAAAAACGCCCTCCTTGTAGATAAGTTTTTGCTACAATAGGGCTAACCGCTTAATGCTTGACAGCGAAAAGGAGTAAAAGTCTGTTTCCGCAACTTGTGGAACAAGTTCCCCCTTGCCGACTTAATAACTATATCACATAATTCGACAAAATTCAATACACTTTTTAAGTAAAATACAAAACAAGCAGCCCATCTCTGGACTGCTTGTTTTACGTTGAACTTGGTTTAATCACTAACTAATCGAGTTTTATTGCATTCATGTTTCCACTTATTCCATTTATGAATAAGCTTTTCTGCATTATACCAATCGTCGTATTTTTCAATACACTTGTCGATTAAGTTGTCGAGTTCATGTTCTTTGAAATTATCAATATCATTGAAATCTAAATACAAATACTTCATTTGTTTTTTTGTATAGTTACAAGAATCAATAATATATTTTGCATCAAAAATGTTGTTAGTTTTAACCGTTGCCATAAGCGCATCTCCTTGTTATTATCTTACTCCGGTTTTTCATAAATTCAAGTAGATTAAGTAAAATCAACACTTAAAAGAATTGTGAAAAATCGTAAATAAATTTTCAAAAAGAGTATGTAAGAAAATTGATGCAACTAACTATTTAATACAAATTTCAATATATCCACATTTTTATGCTTTTAAAAAACTAAGAAAATTAACGATTCAATTTATAATGAAAAAATATTCATCCACACTAAAAGAAATATATCCAAATTCGCTTATTTCTTGACAAAACAAATAAAAGTTTGTATAATGTCATTTGCGAAGCGCCGCCGTGCCTTTCGCAAAAATTTGATACGCTGCTATGGCTCAGCAGGCAGAGCACGTCCTTGGTAAGGACGAGGTCACCGGTTCGAATCCGGTTAGCAGCTCCAGTCAATAGTCTCGATTCGTTATTTGCGTTCGGGGCTTTTTCTTTTTGGGGCGTTCTGACTACATCGGAAACAATACCTGTTTTATATTATCTTTACAAAAAAATCCGATATGTACCCATTAAACAAATTCAAAAAGAATATCCAATTCAGGAAAACGTCGAAATAATATTTAACTTTTCAAGATTTTTCTTTATTGCGACTAAATAAATTAAAGTTCCGAAAAATTAGTGAAAAAAGTTATCCGAGACTCACGTTTTTTATAAATCTCGGATTTTTTAGATGTGTTCGCAATTCAATTTAGCGGAAATATGATGTTTTAAAGCATAGAAAAATCGGTTTTACTTGTTTCGTTTGGAGTTCAAACGATAGCTGACTGATATAATTACATCAAAATTGTAGAATCCTAAATTTCTTTTTATAATATGGTTTCATTCGGTTTGAACTATTTCCATTTTGAAAACAGTTGAACAGCGGTCAAATTCTTCATCTTCGAACATAATTTAAAGATGTTTAAATATATAACTTTTCATGATAATAAAAATGAACCCTGAAAAGCGTTTATTGACATTTTTTTAGGTATATGCTATCATAGTAATAGAGAGATATAAATTATCTATAAGTTGCTCATCTGCTATGAATAGAAAGAGCGAGAAAACGTCGGCATTATTGTTGGCGTTTTTACTTTTTTGACGGCTAATATATATTTTTCATCTTTTAAAAGGCTTAATTACCAAATAAAGATTTTTTATTATACAATAAAATTGATATACTGATTTTGACATATATTTTAGAAAAAAAATGGTATTATGAATAAAATTTTAGAGAATGTATTGAATTTCGAGATTGGAAATGTTATTATATGTTTGAGAAACTGACAAATTTAGACAATAATTCTAATTGCAATGACAAGGAGGTAGATATCATGCCGACAGCTGTAAAAATAATTCATGATGAAAGAATATTTGCAGAACAAATGAGAGAATATGTTGAAAAACTTGAAGAACAGGCAAAAACCTCAAAGAGTCAAGCAAAGAAAGATGCTGTTAAAGCGCTTAAAGAAACAGGTGTTATTAATAATAACGGTTCATCTAAAAAGAAAATCGTATCTTGGGAGTAATTACTTATGTATAGCAAACTTCCTAATTTAGTAATTGGATTTCACGGTTGTAACAAAGATGTTTTTAATAAGGTTGTATGTAATGGTGAGCATTTAGTGGCAAGTTCAAATTCGTATGATTGGTTAGGAAACGGAATTTATTTTTGGGAACACAACTATGAAAGAGCGTATGAGTGGGCAAAGAACAGATTCGGAAAAGACGCTGCAGTTGTTGGTGCAGTTATAGATCTTGGATATTGTTTAAATTTAACTGATTCTTCAAGTAATGAAAAATTGCAATTGGGTTATAAAATTTTAAAATTGCGCTGTTCATTGTCAGATAAACCTATTCCTCAAAATAGAAAATCAGCAAAATCAAATGATGTACTGTTGAGGGATTTGGATTGTGCAGTCATTCAACAAATCCATTACTATAATAAAGAATCAAATTTACCTGCATTTGATTCCGTACGTGGTATATTTACTGAAGGCAAATCAGTTTATGAGGGTTCTGAATTTTTAGAAAAGACACATGTTCAACTTTGTATATGCAATCCAAATTGCATTAAAGGATATTTTAATCCGCTTTCAAAAGAAGATAATTATCCCTTGCCCTAAGCGTTAATTATTAAAATATTAATCTATGCTTAAAAGAATTATCTTCTTTACCGGAGCAACTTTCGTGTTGCTCCGGATTTTCTTTTTTATTTGTAACTCTTCGTCAGATTCTTGACAGATTTTATCTATTTCATTTTGCTCCTGTTCGTCAGCGGAGCGCAGGCGAACGATAAGCTCACGTTCAATACGAGACAGCTCGCTAATATATTTAGGAATATTATCAGTCACACGATCACAATCCTAACAACTGTTTTTTATATCAAACCAATACTGAATATAAACAAACACATGTATTATTAACTGAATCGACCCTACACTAAAAAATAATCCTGTTATAAATCTTCTCACGTTATTTGACATGACTTTGAATAAAAATTGTAATCCACCGTCAATAATCATCGGAAAGATAAATAATAAACACATCCAAATAGGTAGATTTAACTTAAATAAGACAAGTAAAAAGGCAACAAAATATCCAACGGTTATTCCTGTACATCTAGCGCATAAAGGAAACTGATATCCACGAATGAAAAAACTCCTTTCGGCTATCTGATGACATCCACAATATTTATTTGATATTTGCATAGCTTTAAGCCATATTTTAGTATGCTTGTCCATTACGCTTTGAATTTGTTGCCGCAATCTTTACACAGCCAATATGTAGTGGTTGTTGTTTGCTTTCCTTTTCCTGTGGCACCGCACAACAAGCCTAAGGGGTCAAGCAATAAAGCCCCGCACAATGCATCTCCTGCCCTGAAATCTTTACCTTTTGTTGTTGTTTCTGATACGGGAAAAATATTGGTACTACCGCAACGGGCGCAACGAATACCCGATACTGTTTCCATAGGAACATCCGTATTAGCAGATGTTTGGGCATTTTTATTCGATTGTAAATTTGCATTAGCAAAATGCGGTGCATTATCTGCATAAGTTATTACGAAATCGCCCTTTAAATTGAACCCTGCGTTTAAATTTACAATTTCTGTCGGTTCATTTACAACTGCACTAAAAGTGGCATCTTTGCCACCTATTTTTAACTTGCTTTTAAACACCAACATGTGAGTGCCAACCTCAACAGGAATTTCAAGTTTACCGCCGTTCTTTAAAACACCTATATAATCATTATACAAATAAACATCGTGATTCTGCGCGCCGCCAGCGGCTTTTGCCTTTCGGGTTATTATAATCTTCGCTGATGTCTGAGCATTATCCGTGCCCAATGTTTTTGTAACATCTATTAC
>CAYUTE010000033.1:0-4167 GCA_964447545.1 uncultured Eubacteriales bacterium | reverse complement strand
TCCCACGGAGCAAAAACTCTTTCGCACCAAGAGTCATCTCTTTCGTTTACAAGAGAATAAAGAATTTTCATTCCGAGATGAGACATTCCTATTTCGTAATTATCGGGAAAGCAAAACGCATATCTGCACTTGATTTTTGACTTGTCCTTAATTACGCTGTTAAGCTCACCGCCTATGTATCGGGCAGGCTTTTGAACATATCTTAAAAGTTTTTCCTGTTGTTTTGAAAGCATAATATACCTCATAATCAAAATAGTTACACTAATAATACACTAAAATCCTTTAAAAAGCAATAAATACGGATTTCAGCATTTTACAAACAGCAAAACGGTAAGATAAATGCTTATCGCAAGAAAAGTGAAATTATAGCCTGTCGAAATCAGTATGTAAAAACCGAAGCTCATCATTATAACAAGGGTAATAAATGAGACGAGCTTGAGAAGCTTCTCGCCTGTATTCTCTGAAAAATGCATTTTAAGCACGCTTTCAAGCGCTCTGCCCCCGTCGAGTGCAAAAACGGGCATCATATTAAACGAGCCTATAATCAAATTGACAATTATGATTTTTTGGTTTAATTCATTAGAATATTTTAAGTTAACAACATAAAAAATCAAAGCAATTATGAAATTCATAAACGGACCTGCAAGAGCCGTGAAAAATTCCTTGCGATAATTCTGTGTAAGATCGTTTCTTCTGACAATAGTCATACCGAAAAGCCCGAACGAAATTCGTTCAGGCTTTTCCTTAAATGCTGTTATTGCCGTAAGATGACCTATTTCGTGAATAAGTGAAAACAGAATTCCGAGTCTTATGCTGTCATTCATATTGAACACAAGCAAAAACGCCGCTGACGCAGTAAACAGAAAGCCTATTTCTATTTTCACTCCGCACAAGCTGAAGCTCATCAGTAATCAAGCACCCATTCGGGATTATAATGGATTCCGTTTATTATCAGCTCAAAATGAAGGTGAGGTCCTGTTGTCTGTCCCGTAGAACCGACCTTTGCTATGCCTCTGTCGCTCGGAACGGAGAGCTATTGCGAATCGGTAGATATAAGGACAAATGACGAAATGCCCTTTGACGAGATAAAGGACAGACTCAACGCCGTTCTGCCCGAAGATATCAAAATCAGCCGTGTGTGCGCTCCCGTTCACAAGGCGGATGAAATCAGCTTTGCCGCTTTTGACATCATTTTTTATACCGATAACTCCGAAGCTGTAAGCAATGAAATAAAAAACTGCCTGTCAGCCGATGAGATTTTAGTCGAAAAAAAAGCTAAGCAGGGCAGAAAAAAGGTTCTTAAACAGGTTGACATTAAAGGGAATATCATATCTGCCGACATCGCCGTATCAGACGGCAGAGCAGTATTAAGTACCGTGCTGACATCAGGCAGTAACGGCAATATAAACCCCTCATTGTTAATAGATAAGGTAAGCGCAAATATTAAGGATATCATAGAATGCACAGATATAATAAAGAAAAAGATGCTTCTTTCCGATATGACGGATTTTTGCTGATAAGGTGATGATATATGAAGAAGCTGTCAGAAATGACAAAGGAAGAATTATGGGAGCTGTTTCCGATTTTTTTGGTACCGTATAATGAGCGATGGGTTGAATACTATGACGAAATGTACGCCTTTTTGCGTAGTATTCTTTCTGATTATCAGGTTAAACGAATCAGTCATATAGGAAGTACGGCGATTAAAGGTATATGGGCAAAAAATATTATAGATATTCTTGTTGAAATTGAAGCTTATGAAAATATAGAAGAGATTTCTAAATTAATCGAAAGCAATGGATTTATTCGCATGTCATCAGATACAAACCGAGTTTCGTTTAATCGGGGATATACTGAAAACGGGTTTGAAGAAAAGGTTTATCATCTGCATCTTAGAAAAGAAGGCGATAACGATGAATTATATTTCAGAGATTATCTGAATGAACATTCATTAGTAGCAAAAGAATATGAACAGCTAAAATTAGATTTATGGAAAAAATACGAACATAACAGAGACGGTTATACAGATGCAAAATCGGATTTTATCAAGAAATGGACGTCAGAAGCGAAAAAGACTTATGCGAACAGGTATTGATAAAGTCGAATTTGTTCATTTGCATAATGTCATAGACAGTTTTTCAGCAAATAATTATAAAAGATAAAAAGCACGGGCTATACTCAAACGAGTATAGCCCAATTTTTATGTAAAAATGGTATAATTTGGCATAAAATATGCAATTTTGTCGTAAATATGTGCATTTTTGTCATTATGATTTTAAAATATTGAATTCTATGATAAAAATGTAAAAAGATTAAGGGAGATGTTTTTTATGAAAAATTACAGTCATGCACTTTGGGTAAGCATTTATGAATTGTTTAATGAGTTCTTTGGAGGTCTATTACCAGGGACATTTTTTTGCACATATTTTGCTTTATGTGCAACTCTATTAGCATCATCATTTCTAGAAAAATATTCTGGTTATTTTGGAATTGCTATAATTGCTATTATAGCAATTTCTTATGCAATGGGTTCACTATTCCGTGCTTCTAATATGAGAGAACCTGACATTGAAAGCGCACGACACATTTATTTTCACTCTGTTCCAACGGATGATAATGCTTTTGCTTTTGTAGAAACTATGTCTAATGAATATTATAAAGAATTCATAGAAGAATTAGAAAAATCAGGATTGTTAAAATTAAACTATAAAATACTGCAGAGAAAAGGAAACAAAGCTAGCAGAAATATGAAAAACATAAAAACTAAATCAATACCGTATTGTTTACGAAAAATATACAGAAGTGCAGTAAATGAAAGAAAAAAACTAAAGAGAAAAAGTAAAGTAAAACGATATGCAAATAATCCAGAAATTCTTAATTCGATTAATAGTATAAACAAATTAATTGACACACTAATTCCTTATATTTCTTTTTCCGTTGACTATCCATATTATAATTTGAAAAAATATTTTTCGGATAGAGGGTTAAAATCTCTTGCTGAAATGGTTAACTGGGACTATTCAAAAGATGATAATAAAATAACAGAACGATCAAAATCGTTGATTTGTGATATTAAATTAAAACTGCGCAACAATCCTGATATAGATATATCTTTAGTTACTAAGAGTGAGGCACATATTAGATTTATGAATGCAATGTGGTACGCTTCAAAGAATCTAATGCTAATAAGTTTTGTTGTCTTTATCATATCTTTTCTAATTCTTGCGGCAAGAGCTATTATATATTTTTTGGCAGGAGAATACAGTAATCCTCATACTACACTTACAGCTGATTTTAGTCATTTGGAATTTACTGGATCTATAACTAACTCTAATTTTTTCCCTTTTGTAAAATTTGTTCAAATGCTCTTGTATTATATACAGTTAATCATTGATAGTAAGAATTTATTTTTAATCCTTTTAATCAGTATTGTTTATTTTTGGTTTTGCTACATGATTATGCGTGCTATAAAGAACAATTTTCACTATCAAAGAGTGAGGGAAATTACATATTTATTTCAAACTTATCAGATTATGAATGAGTTAGAAGTGATAAAGGAAAAAGAGTGTGAAGCTGACGAAGTATAGGACTTTTATAAAAGCTGACAAATATAAAATGCTTTGACTACGAAAAACAAATAAAAGCTGAAAAAAATGACAAACATAAGTAAACAAAAAACACATAAAAACAGGCATAAAAATCGGGTAGTCATTCAAGTACTGAATGATTACCCGTGTTGTCTGTTGAGATACGAAAAAGAGGTTTTTCGTTTTTAGCGAAGGGAGTTGAACCATTATATAAGATGCTTTGCAAAGCAAAACCACCGAAACTTTTTCTTTAACGCAAAAATTATTCATTATTCATTACAAAAATCCGCCCTCTAATGAGAACGGATTTTTGTTTTGGTCGGAGCGACTGGACTTGAACCAGCGGCCTCTTGGTCCCGAACCAAGCGCGATACCAAACTTCGCCACGCCCCGAAAAGATTTTAATTTTTTACGCTCGTTTTAATTTTTTACGCTCGGTTATTATAATATAAAACTAAAATAAAATCAAGTGTTTTTTCTTCAATTCTTTTAATTAATGGAATAATAATTCAATTTGATATGTAAAATACAATTTAACTTTATTTTATTAATTGACAATACGGCATTTTAATTATAAAAT
>CAYUTE010000032.1:0-2150 GCA_964447545.1 uncultured Eubacteriales bacterium | reverse complement strand
AAACAATACACCGGCACTTTCCGCCGTATCCATAACAACAAAATCCATTCTGATATTGCCATCGTTAAATGAGTATGCTTCTTTAAGCATAGAGCCTACTTTCCAACTTTGGCTTAGCTCTGTTGATGTATCATTAGCTGTATAACCGGCAGCACCGACAATTTCTATGAAACGGTCTGTCCCTATGGGGCGAATACCCGGAAACAGTTTTATTAATAAGAATGTACCGCCTAAGAATATCAAAATAACCAAAAGTCTTAAAGCCACTTTCAAAGCCGGATTTCGGCTATTCCTGTTCATTTCATTGGGTTTGACATATTCTTCGGGTGGAAGAATTTCTTTTTCTTCCGGTTCACCTCTGCGGCGTATCTTACGAATGAGCGCCCAAGCACCCGAAAGGAAAAATCCGATTGTGATAAATATTGATCCAAAGACAAGGAAAAGTATCAGATTTTTAACACTCGGCGCTAAAATGTCGGTTGAATTTTCCGGCTCATCAGGATTGTACTTTATTTTGATTTTATCGCCAAGTCCCATTGCCCTGCTTCTATTGTAAAGCTTATCGGAGTATTTATTCCCATCCACTTCGTACTGATAGGTAATATCATAATCAACATGTTGATTATGACGAGTACCCGAATACTCACTTGATATATCAATAACATAAGCAGTTGTGGAAATCCAGTCTTTCTGATTATGTTCATCTATGTAGTTGTAAATGCCCTCGCCAACCATTCGAATACCGAGAATTAACACAATAATTCCCATTATTCTAAAGAGCGTCGTAAATATTGTTCCTTTTTTCATAATCACACTGTTTTCTAACCTTTAGCCGCTTCTATTCTGTCTTTTAATACATTCACTTCATATTCGTGAATTTGCTGCTCATATTGGAATTTATGTTTTTTACCTCTATTATCGGTAAATTCAAAATAAAAGTAATATGCTCTGTGCAATGAACCGTTACCGTGCCCTCTATATCTTACAACCCTTTTTATCTTCCGACAGTTTGCAATTTCACTATATTTGCAGTACTGTCCGTTAAACGGATTCGTTCGGAAGTAAAAACTATCCTTTCCGATTTTAACCTGAAAAAACAAATAATTATTAAACAAAAGCAAAGCAACGGCAACGCCCATTGCAATACTTGGAATAATGATAAAATTAAAACCGATTTCTTTGATTAAAATAACATCAATGAAAGCAAGTACGGCAAGTACCACAATGCCCAAAACAATTCTTGTTTTGCCGAATACCTTACCGTCAATCAAATAATCGTCTTTTTCTATTAAGGTATTTGTCCTCATACTTTGTGTATGGGCGTTTGCCCGTTTAATTAAATAATCCACGCCTTTTTCATCATTATGGAAGAACGGGAAACGAATCACATTTTTGTTATAAAGTGCAATATTACAGTATTCACCTTGTCCGCCGTTTTGAGATCTACCGGAGCTAATCCACGCTTTTTCAACATCTGTATAATTATAATATTTTCCGTTACCGATACCTGTCTGATAATAAAAGCCTTTATCGAAAATCAGGACTTTATAAAATAAATGACGGTATATTGTGAGTATAAGAACAAGTACTGTCAGCGCAGAAATAATTCCTGTAAATATGACTGCTCCGTTGTTTTTTCTATACAGCCATAGCGTAAGCCCGCCGAATAAGCCGAACATTAAAAATGTCAAAATTACAGGCGTTTTACCGCTACTTATTTTATATTTCCATTCTTTATCCACATTAAATTCCTCCAAATGCAATCAATTCAACAAATAGATACGACTGCTTTGTATCAGTGTTTCTATAAGTCACAGGCTCGATTGTGTTGTATCAATTACTCTTTTGATATTTTATTATATCACTTTATTTTGGCAAGTTCTACATTTTTACTCAAAATAATTTTTCCCATCACTTCAACTACACATTCTAAATCATTACTATTTTGATGCTCAAATTCACTATTGTCATCCATATAACGGTGTTCCGTTTTAGAATTTAATTTAAAACAATCTATTTTTGTATATTATATGATCTTATCATTTTCAGCGAAAAGAAAAGAGATTTTGTAAAATATTTTTCAATACTCTTGACTTTTCTCGTTTTATATATTATACTGTCACCAATATGTCTCATTTGAGACAGTTTTT
>CAYUTE010000031.1:0-2671 GCA_964447545.1 uncultured Eubacteriales bacterium | reverse complement strand
TTCTTCATAAATCATTCTCCTTTCAAGTAAGTAATCTTTCTTTATTCTAAGATAAAATACAAACCTTCCCAATACCAGCTGATCAATCAGTATCATGTGTCTGCCGGTCAGCTTTCTCGACTTCGGGCAAATGCAAACGTATCATCCCATACCCTTAATATGCTTTGTGAAATACTGGATTGCGAATTAAGCGATATTGCAGTTTTTGTAAAAGATACTCCAAAATCCCTTGAATAAATATATGTAAAAGTATAACACAAACTTTTTATCAGTGTCTATTCTTTTGCATTGTTTCAAGTAATCAAAATTATTTTCATCTTTTTTCTCGTTTTGATTATACCGATTTTATTCGGTATATGCAATGACTTTTTCTAAAGATACAATATCCATATCATTTTATATAAGGCTGGGCTGGATATGGTATCTTATGATCCGTTGTGGCGTACTATGGAGCAAAAAGGCATTACGACATATACGCTGATAACAAAATATAACATTCAATCAAAAACGATCTATAATATATTATCTTTTCTTTTAAAAATTCTCTTGAGATTTAAAAGATTTTCAACAGAAATGTTATCAGTAGTGGAATTTCTGCCCTTAGACCCACAACCAAGCGTGAGAGAAGGCACTGCGCAATTGTATAATCCGCCAATAGCCCCTTGAGATGACGGAGAATTGACTATTATTCTACCTGCATCGACTTGTAATCCGAACTCTTTTATTAGTTCTTCATTATTAGTATGTATCGCAGCAGTATGACCCTCGCCACCAAATTTAAGAACCTGTTTACAGATTTTTATGCCTTCTTCCGAATTTTTAGCTTTGTAGTATGAAAGCACAGGAGATAATTTTTCAAACGAAAGCGGATATTCTTTACCGACTCCGCCCGGCTTAACTATTAATATTTTAGTGTTTTCAGGCACGCTGATGCCCGCTTTTTTAGCTATTTCACAAGCGCTTTGACCCGCAACAAATCCATTTAACACATTTTTTTCCGGATTTATCATATATTTTTGTAATTTTTCGGTTTCTATATCATCTAAAAATTTACAGCCGCTTTCTGCCATAATCTTTTCAAATTCATCGGCAATCTCCTCATGCGCAATCACAGACTGCTCAGAAGCACAAATCATTCCGTTATCAAAGGTTTTTGAAAATATAATATCATTACATGCGCTTTTAATATTGGCAGTTTTATCTACGTAACAAGGCGCGTTACCGGGGCCGACTCCAAGAGCCGGTTTTCCTGTTGAATACGCAGACTTTACCATACCGGGGCCGCCGGTGGCAAGCACAACATTTACTCCCGGATGATTCATAAGTCTAGAAGTCGCCTCTATGGACGGACAATCTATCCACTGTATACAGTTTTTTGGAGCTCCGGCTTTAACAGCGGCATCTAACATTATCTTGGCGGCAGCAACCGAACATTTTTGAGCTCCCGGATGGAATCCAAAAATTATAGGATTACGTGTTTTTACGCATATCAACGACTTAAAAATGGTAGTTGAAGTCGGGTTTGTAACTGGCGTAACGCCCGCAATAACACCTAGAGGGTCTGCGATTGTAATAATCCCATTATCTTCATTATCTTCTATTATGCCTACGGTTTTTTTGTTTTTTATGGATTTTAATATACATTCACAAGAAAACTTGTTTTTGATTATTTTATCTTCGAGTACCCCTCTATGCGTTTCTTCAATAGCCATTTTTGCAAGCTCAACATGATTTTGAACTCCGGCACTCGCCATGGCCTCCACAATTTTATCTACCGCTTTTTGGTCAAGCTCCATATACTCATCAAGAGCCTCTTTAGCATTACTTACTAGTTTATCTATCTTTTCACCAATACCTATTACGTTCAACACGGTCACTGCCTTTCAAGGGTTTAATCAAATTTTATTGCGTATTACAATTCTACTGCGTAACTACATTTAAAATTTTGCCAACAATATAAAAAACTTTTTTTATACTTTTACCGTCAATAGCTTTTTGGAATGAAGAAACGCTCTCAGCAAACTTCAGAGCCTCACTCTGACTCGAACCGACAGGAATTAACACCTTACCTCTAGTTTTGCCATTAACCTGCAAGACTAACTGAACTTCTTTATCTTCGCACTTACTCTCATCATATTCCGGCCATTGTGATTTTGATGCTAACCCCTCTCCTAAATTACACAAACTCCAAACTTCTTCAGCGATGTGCGGTGCAAAAGGGCTAAGCAACAATGTGAAAGTTTTAAGATATTTTGAAGTTATAAATCCTTCACTGTAAATTTCATTTATAAGGCTCATAAGAGCTGCAATTGCAGTATTGAATTTAGTGTTTTCAATATCTTCTCCGACTTTTTTGATAGTCTTGTGGAATGAAGACTCAAGCTTTTCACTTATTTCTTTGGAATCGTCTAAAATTGTCTGCAAACCCCAATATCTTTCTAAGAATCTGCGGCTTCCTCTTATTCCTTTGGTGTTCCACGGTGCCGCTTGCTCATAGTCACCTATAAACATTTCATAAACTCTTAGAGTATCTGCACCATACTCGTTTACTATATCATCAGGGTTAACCACATTACCACGGGATTTACTCATTTTTTCGTTGCCTTCACCAAGTATCAAGCCGTGGCTAGTGCGCTTTTTATATGGCTCAAGCGTTGGAACAATGCCAATA
>CAYUTE010000030.1:0-3283 GCA_964447545.1 uncultured Eubacteriales bacterium | reverse complement strand
TCTTCTGGAATATATAAATTCATAGGCAAGTTTATTTGTAAAATCGGCAAAGATGCTATTGATGAGCTAAAAGATATTGATAATAAGACAGACTCAAAGAAGTCGGAAAGAGAGGAATAATTATGGAAAGAAAAGGTTTAGTTGGTGGAATTACACTTGGAGTAATAATGGTTATAGGCGTTGTAATTGCGATAATGTGTACAACAAGAGTTCCGGCAGGATATGTAGCGGTGCAGTATAACATGGACGGTGGAGTTCGTGATGATGTATTAACTCAGGGTTGGCACGTCGTATCTCCTACAACCAAAACTACGCTTTATACAGTCGGCATAGAACAGAGCTATTTAACCAAAGAAGATAAAGGCGATTCAGAAAAAGATGAGAGTTTTTCGGCAAGCACTTCAGAGGGTAAGGCAGTCCAGATCGACTTAACATTTACATATCAGTTCAAAGCGGAAAATGTCACAGATGTGTTTACTCGTTTTAAAGGACAGAGTGGCAAAGACGTGAGGGATTCGTTTATTAAGCCAAATATTGTTTCTTGGACAAAGGAAGTCATCGCACGATATAAAGTTTCTGATATACTCGGCGAAAAGAGAGCTGACGTAAATATTGCCCTTACTGATTATTTATCAGATAAGTTTGAAAATTATGGAATATCAATTGATAATGTATCTCTAATTAATATCGAGGTCGATAAAGCAACTCAGAAAGCAATAAATAAGAAGATTGCCGCACAGCAGAACGCTGAAACCCAGAACATAAAGAATCAGACAGCGATAGATAAAGCAGAAGCGGATGCAGAGGTATCGAGGACAAATGCGCAGGCAAAGGCAGATGCTAAACTTATCAAAGCTCAGGCAGAAGCAGATGCTAACGCTCTTCTGGAACAGTCAATTACCGAAAAGATTTTAAAGCAGGAGTATATTGAAAAGTGGTCAGGCGAGCTTCCTAAAGTGGTTACGGACGGAGATAATATGATGCTTAATATGGGACTTGATGAGGTCGGTGAGAAAGCCGATTTACCCGAAGGAGATAAATAAGAATGACAATACATACAAGCCTACCACGCTTAAAGACAAGGAACAACAAAACGGTGAGAGGTCATTATTTTCGATCGGCACAGCCTTATGCAATGCGTTGTGATAAGAACGGTTATCCGCACTTTCTGTTGTATATTGATAGACAATGGGTATGGGTATCGGCAAAATATTTTGAGCCAGTTGATGAGGATTGATAGGAGGAATTGTGCAATAATGAATAAACTTACAGGCAAAAAAATAGAATTACTTCCCAAAACTCCGAAGGAAAACGAAGCACTTTGTCCAATCTGTGACGGTATTGGTTGGCTTGAAAGCGAAAAGGGTTATATAGAAAAATGTCGCAACTGTTATAATGGAATCATTAGTCTTTGTCCTAACTGTGGTAAACCGAAACGTGGAATGTGTACGAACAAAGAGTGTGTGACGAAGCTTGCGACCGAGCAGGAAAAATCGAGATATGATAAAGCACAAAAATATACAATTGATACAGTTCCGTCTAAAAGCAAGATTATGTTCTATTCTGATGTTTATAAAGATAATGAAGGTTATTTTTCAGAGATAGAAGAACTCGTTGATTACTGCAATGACGAAGATATAGAAATACCTGATTACATTTGGGGAACATACGAAACGCAGATAAGCTTTTACGCGCATGACATTATAGGAAATGCGTGTGACGATCTATGGGAAGGAGCTTATGATTCCATAGACAGTAAAGATATAGCGGAGTTACAAAATTTGCTTGATAATTGGTGTAAAAACCATGCAGGCACAAGAACGTATACGGTCGATTATAAGTGTTGTATTTTGCTTAACAAAAATTAAACAAACATTTTATATGAAGGGAGAATAAACATGAAAAGACAAATCAGAAGAGGTATATTTGAAACTAATTCAAGTAGTACTCACGCAATCTGTATCACACAGAAAGATGTTGATATAAGAGGTCTGCCAACTCATATTACTTTCACACACGGAGATTTTGGTTGGGCATTCGATATTCACAAAGATACTCGAACTAAGGCATCATATCTTTATCAGGCAATATGCGACCTTTATTATAAAGATAATGAAGCAAAAGATGAAAAGATTAATACTATTGCAAGTCTGTTAAGAGAATACAATATCGAGTGCGAATTTGAACCCGATGAGGATAAAGAGTATGGTGATGGATATATCGACCACGTAGACGAAACGGTTGATTTTGTTAATACTGTTCTGTCGGATAGCGATGAACTAATCAGGTATCTTTTTGGAGATAGTTTTCTCGTCATCGGTAATGATAATTGGGACGATTACGATGACTATATGAGTTCACATAATTTTTTAGAATACGAAATTTACGAGAAAGGAAATTGATAATATGAAAAGACAGATTAGACGTGGAGTATTTGAAACTAATAGCAGTTCGGTTCATAGTCTTACAATGTGTACAGAATCGGATTATGAGAAATGGCAAGACGGTGAGTTGGTTTGGAGTATGTGGGAAGATAAGTTAATTCCTATTACAGAAGAAATAAAAGAATCTATAGGACACGATTATTATACATACGGGCAATTCTTCGATTGGGAATATATGGAATTTGAAACCTTTGTACAAGATTTTACAACCCCAAGCGGTGAAACGGTTGTCGGCTTTGGCTATTACGGACACGATTAAGGAGAAATAACATGAAGTTATTAGGAGCATACAAGAACGGTAACTATACCGTTAAAATCCTCTCTGACGGCACTAAAATCAGAGAAACAGAAGAAGATAGTTTTATTCCTGCGTTTGCGGAAAACTGCGATGTAAAGATTACCGATTGCTGTGATGGTGGTTGTAAGTGGTGTTACGAGGGGTGTATTCCTAATGGCAAACACGGTAATATTCTTAACGCCAAATTTCTTGACACGCTTCACCCGTACACAGAACTTGCAATTAATGGAAACGATTTATCCCACCCCAACCTTATTCCTTTCTTACAGAAACTTAAAGAGAAAAAGGTCATTGCGAATATGACGGTTAATCAAATCCATTTTGAAAAGAATCAGGGCATGATAAGAGATTTGGTGGATAAAGGTTTAATTTTCGGGCTTGGAGTTTCTTTAAGAGACCCGACACCCGAATTTATTACCCTTGTTAAAAAGTACCCTAACGCTGTAATTCACACAATCAACGGTATTTTATCCGAAGAAGATGTTAAACTGTTGGCAAACAACGGTCTGAAAATACTTATTCTCGGTTATAAGAATCTTAG
>CAYUTE010000029.1:0-3489 GCA_964447545.1 uncultured Eubacteriales bacterium | reverse complement strand
CAAGATGTTATTATGTACTACGACACACATAAGGCAGCCCTTTGTATTGTGGAAGAATTTTATGAAAAATGTATTCATCAGTATCAAATACTGATTGATGTACTAAAAGAAGGCGCAATTCAATACAAAGGTGGGTATCAGTTTACTAAAAAATGTAGAAAAGATTTTTCCGATGAATACTGGAAAATGGATACATTAATCAAAGATTGTTTAAAGCAGTGTGAACAGCAAATCTTGAAATTTAAATAAGGAGAAAAGCCATGCAAATAGAAAAGAAAGTAACCGGCTACCCGTCGATCGACAAGCCGTGGTTGAAATACTATTCAGAAAAGAATATTGATTTTGATATTAATAAAACTATCTACAACAACTTTAAGCATGTTGTAAATAACAACGAAAACAACTTGGCTGTGATTTCATTTCGAACAGGAGAAAAAATCACATTTGGCGAATTGTTAAACAAATCAGATGAATTCGCTAATGGATTGGTGGCTTTAGGTGTTGATACGCATGATAAAGTGGTGGCTTTAACTTTAAATAGCCTTATAGATCCAGTAATAATATTAGGTGCTAATAAAGTTGGTGCTATTGTTGAGTTTTTAGACCCTGATTCTGATATTGCGCAGATGAAATATCACGCTTCAAATGCCAAGGTTTTGATTGTTGAGGGTGTTTTTCAACCATTAGCCAAATTAATTTGCAACAGCATACCGGTTGTTGTTTATAACAGTACTGCAGTTTTAAAAGAAGAAAATTTTATCGATTATATAGAGCTTATTAAAAATGGTGCACCTATGTTTGTAAAAGTGAATGAAGATATTAATTTACCTGCCCTTATTATTTTCAGTAGTGGTTCGACCGGTGCGCCAAAACCAATTGTACATTCAAACTACTCTGTTAATAATGCTATCAAAAAAATGTTGCTTTCTGATTTTCCTCTAAACGCTATAACCTTTATGACAAAGACAATCCCTTCACATATCGGTCTGGGTGTTGTCACATCTATGCTCGTTGCATTAATGGCTGGAATGCCACAAATTATTTTAGGTACAATTGATGAAACAGTTTTTGATTTTGAAAATGATTCCAAAGAGTTTATTGCAATGCTAACGGTTAAAGAAACATTTGATTTAATGACAAAATATAATGAATGGAGAAAAACAAATGTAAAATATAACAATTATAAAATGGTGGTTTTTGCTGCTCCAGTATTTTTTAAAATATTTCTTTCGCAAAGCGATAAAATTACAGATATGTCTTTTATTAAAGGTATATTATTGGGTGGTTCTAAAATGACTGCCGATGAACTGGTGGTAATGGAAAAAGTGTTTGGTGAAAAAGGATTGTCTGTTCCAATAGGAATCGGATATGGTCAAAATGAACTTTGCGGTGCAGCTACACTTAACACAGTTAACCACAACAAGAACGGTAGTGCGGGTTACCCTGTTTTAGGTACAAATATAAGAATCGTTGATAGAGATACATACAAAGATGTGAACTACAATCAAATTGGACTGATACTTGAACAAAGCGACAGCCGTTTTTTATACTATGATAATATGCCGGAAGAAACAGAAAAAACAAAGATTGTTTTATCGGATGGAACAGAATGGTATAACTCTAACGACTTGGGCTATATGGATGAAGCAGGTTTTTTATTTATCACAGGCAGAACCAACCGTGTTGTAATTAAATCCGACCACAAAGTATCTATGGATGTTGTTGAAACAAAAATCAAGGCAATCGAAGGAATCCAAGATGCCGCAGTTGTTCCATATTTAAATGGAACTGGTGACGGGGATACTGTCGTATTTGTTGTATCGAACAACAGCAATATAACATTAGAATTTATTAATAGTCCACCTCATGATTTAACAGTATTTGAAAAACCAGCAAAACTTGTTATTGTAAATGAGCTACCTCATATGAATAATAATAAAATCGATTACCGAGCACTTGAAAAAGAAGCGGAGAAATTATAAGGAGCAAAACAACCATGCAGGCAGAGAAAAGTCAGATGATGCTGAAAGTTATTAGATTTGATAAAAACGAGTATCAAGGTGGAGAGTACAACAATGCATTCAAAATAAATAATGAATTGGCTTTGGCAGAAGGCTTATCTATTTTTGATTATATTCCAAAACGGAAAGCATATAGAAAACATATCATCAAATTATGTAACAGTAATCCCAATATTGTAGCCCCTGTCTCGCATAAAGATATAAAAAGACTGGAACGTGCTGATAAATGCGAACTGCCGATTAATGCCGTAGATATATTGGAAACACTTGTAACTGAAATCGAGAAAATGCGGGATAATTTTAATTATAGGGCGCATGATAACTATATTATCAGTTGTCATATCCTTCAATATACACTTGAGGCTCTCACGAACTTTTGTATGTGGTTGGATGCGCATGAAGTTGGCGTTCGGCCTGAATGTGACAAATTTCGAAATGAAGTCGAATACATAAAGGAGCGCCTAAGAAAGTTTGACGAGAAACATTCAGGAACATTCAATTCGATATTTGAGTAAGTGGATGGAGGTAGTATATTTGAAAGACACAAAATACTCCGGTGTTTCGGCAAGTATATTATCACTTGCTATTTCTATTGCAGGGTTTTCAAATCTGGAATTAACTACATGGTGGCATTTTGCTTTAGCGGGATTAATAATATTGGTTCTCTATTTCATTCTATTTTTTATAATTGATAGGTCAATATATTTATACGACAGATATTATAAAAGAGCCAATATTAAAACAGATGAAGAAGATGAGCTGCAACAACTAAATAATTATATTATAAAAATATGCCATAGGGATAATCTCTTTGAACAGACAAAGATTGAATCATGTAAGCCTATTGTATATAATGATATTTCTACCTTGTGTGATAAGGCAATCAAAAAAATAGAATATATAGAACAGTTTCGCAATAGTCCTGTGCTGAAAAACAATTTTAAAATCTCGAAAGCAAAGATTGAGGAGTATAGGAATTTTTGTACTGAAATACAGAAGAAATACAACTTCTAATGCTTGTTCGCTTAAATTAGTTATAATCAAAAAGCAAGAAAGGACTCTGCTCATAAAATTAGAGGATCCCCCTGCCGCCGCTGTTCTTATACCGTGTAGATGAATTATACATTCACAAATTCCCTGCCGAATTTAGGTTGTGTTCATTTGTCAAACCGACTCTATTTTTTCGCTTTAAGTTTCCCGATTTCACCCGAACACTCCTTTGCTTCTTTTATTGTTTAAGCCCACTTTTTAATAGAATTGAGGATTTAGAGAAATAAAAAATGACATAATCTAAACGGCAGAGAACATAAAATGCATTCTCTGCCGTTTTTGGAGCTACTGGTCAGACTCGAACTGACGACCTGCGCATTACGAATGCGCTGCTCTACCGACTGAGCCACAGTAGCATATTTAGTTTTATGATTGTTTTTATATTTCGCTGTGGGTTTTGGAAAAGTTATCCTTAACT
>CAYUTE010000028.1:0-2290 GCA_964447545.1 uncultured Eubacteriales bacterium | reverse complement strand
TCTGCATAAAAATCATATATATCCATAGTTCGTTCTCCTTTCCGTTTTTATAATAACAGAAAATATTTTATTTTTGTAAATAAAACACAATAGGCATATCCATCCTTTTTCTTCTGTCATATTTACCCCTGCCATTGTTTTGGTTTGATGTATTCCTGTGCATTTAAAAAAGCCATTTGAACCGGCTTAGGTGCGGTACCGTCATAAATTTTTTGTAAAGCTTTTTGCACTGCATACATAAGTTGTTGCTCTTTGACTGCTTCTTCTTGTGTCATTAATCCTGCATTTACTCTCCTTGGATAAACTGAATAACGGAGTTTTACTTCTCTTTTGACACAATCAATCATTTTTTCTAAGATTTCATAATTAATTTCTCCCATTCAATTTATCCTTTCCAGAGTTTATATCAATGTCTTTAATATCGAATGTTAAATATTCTGTATCTTTTATTTTTCTTATTTTTGTTTGTATTATGTATTTATCAGTCATATAAAGCGTATCTTTAAGTGGAAATATTGACTTTAAACAGGTCAGTGCATTTGTATATGCTTTATCTGCATCTTTGTATTTTTCTCTATTGATTTTAGTATCAATATATTCATCAATTGCCTTTAATACGCTTTCGTTTTCGATAATATCCGTTGTTATATCGGATAAGTCAGCAATACAAATATGTTCATATTTACAACCTTTGCAAATTTTTAAGTCATATTTGATACGTTCAGGATACTGAAATTTATTTTCCAGTTTTTCAATTTTATTTTTTATATTCTGTTCTTTTTTTGTTTTTTTGTCTTTAAGTGTGCTTTTCAACTTTGCAATTTCCATTTGTAAATATTTGTTATTAAAAACATATTCATTAACTTGTTTGCCGCGTTGAACCATCCAGTTCCAATATTCATCGTTATACTTAATGGTGTTACCACCGTCAAAGTCTTTGATTAATTTCATTGCACCGGTACTTTTGTTTTTGACAAGTAAATAGCATTCCGGAAAGAACCATAAATCATTTTTACAATAACTTTGACATTGTCCGTAATATTTTCGGGTCCAAGGATATTTTTTCAAATCCTCAACCGTATTAACAGAGTTATATACAATATCTGACATTGATTTTATTTCAATAGGAAGGTTTCCAAGTTCACCTTTGCTATTTTCAATCTCTGCAATACAGTCTAATTTCCCTGTTATATTTGCTTCTGCAATTTTTATACTTATCTGTAAATTTTTAATTCGTATTCCTGCTTTTTGCAGTTCTAAAAGAACCTGGTCTTCTTGAGTATTTCCTTCATGAAAAATCAATAGAAGATTGTCTTCTGCTTGTTTTGCATCTTCCCAGTTACATTGCTGATAAACTAAATATCTCATACAGTCATGAGCGGCTTCAGAGGCCCATATAGAATTACAAGCGTAATTCCTCGTTTTTTCAGAAACGATTTTATTTTTAATCAGTTCTGCAATATCTGGATATACAAAGGAACGTGCTAAAAAATCATCATCTTTAGGTTTAACTATTTCCATCCATATTTCCTTCTAATTTTTTCAAATGTTCATTATATTTTTTGTCAACTTTTTTAGACAAAAATTCAAGTTGTTTTTCAGATACTTTGTTAATATCTGAATGACCTTCAAAGTCATTAAATGCAGTATGTTTTTTAAGGGTATTTTTAGCCTGGTCGGTATCCCCACCACAAAGCTCGACAAGTTTATTCCAAACATCTTTTTTCTTTTCAACAACTTCTAGACTGTCTGGAGCTTTTCCACCGCCAAAATTAAACCCTTTGACTTTGTTCATATCAAAGCCGAATTGTTCCAGTTCTTCTTTTGTAAACTGTAATCCTAGTTTCTTTTTGATTGCTTTTTGCATAAGGTTGGCGGTTGCCTTTTCCTGCACCTTATTAACCGGCAGTGTCTGAGCAGAAACAACTCTTTTTTTCTTTTTACCTGATTCGTCTGTATATTCTTCTACTATTTGATACTGGCGATAAAAATCGTCAAAAGAATCAGCAGTACCTTCGTAAATTTCGTAATTTTCAGGTGATTTAGCGTGCCATACTTTGCCGGTAATACTGATAATGTAGTGATTTGTTTTTTCATCAATAATTGTTTTTTGGTAATCGATTCTGCCATTGGCTTCATTCTGTCGAACAATCAAACCGAACAGATTAGCAATTTTTTTACAGCCATAATGGTCAATATATGGTTTATCACCCTGCATTGTAATATCAGAGTAACTTAATACGCTGCAAGCTGCTGCAAGCATCTTTTTGCTTTGTTCTGCCCTTCTTGC
>CAYUTE010000027.1:0-2457 GCA_964447545.1 uncultured Eubacteriales bacterium | reverse complement strand
CGCATAAAAAATCCACGGTTAAAACCCAGTTAAATTGAATCCAGTGTTATCAATGGAAGATCTAAAATGGAAGTCCTAATTCTTTTTTATGCTGTGAAAGATGATTGTCTATTCGAGCGGGGCGACACCACTTGTATATGTCAAGCTCACGTTTAAGTACCCTTACAATTAAATTTTCAATAAATAATATTTTAAATTGTTTTTATAATTTATCCAACGAATTGAATAACGATTTCTGTATAAAGTTTCTCCCGAACTTCTAAATATTGCCTTCATATCGTTTGTTTGATATTTCCCTTTATAAAAGCCTCCTTCAGATTTGTCTATAAAAGTTAGGACAAATCCTCCCTGAAAATTCAAATTTTGTTTTAATTCTTCAACAAAATCAATATCTTTTAAAAACGAATCAATTCTTCTACTATATGCTTTTTTGCGAGGATATTTTAATTCAATTGCACATTTTTCTTGTTTTGTCTCGTCGTATATCGCAATATCTATTTCATGCTTGGTAAAATTTTTTTTATTAAAAGTTTCTTTCTTTGTATATTTATATTTCTTTCAAACTCAACATTATGATTTTTTAAATTTTCTTTTAAGAAAAATCCCAGTTCAAATTGTAAAGAAATTTCATTATAGATGGATCTAAATGAGTTATTCTCTAAAAATTCATTTATTAATTTTTCTACCTTATTTATTAGCATTTTTAATACCTCAATATAAATATAACACAAAAAATAAACATTTACAATTTAATTAGAGTTTACTTTTAAAGGGTTTTAAGCTATAATATTCAGAAGGAGAAGTAAATGGGATTATTTACACCATATCACGGTAATTATGAAATTACATATAAAGCGAGTACACACCCAGTAATGTCATGGGAAAATGAGAAAGAAAAAACAATGGTTGTTGAAGCCGACGATCGCCGCGATGCTAGACGAGTGGCTGAAAAAATTTTAAAGAAACAAGGGTTTGAGTTTTGCACAATTATATCTGAACATCTAATAAAACGTACCTCAGAAACTAAGAATTCAAATAACAATTCTTCGAGTGGAACAAATAGTGAAGGCCGTAAAAATAAAAGTGGTGCTTTAGCGTCAATAATATTGGTTCCTTTAATTGTAATATTTTTTATAGTTGCACTTATTAGTGTAAGATGTTCATCAAAAGAATTAAATGGAAAATATGAATTAATTGATACATATGGAACTGCCAATATTCAAGTAGATGATCATGCAACTTATATGGAATTAAATAATGGGGACTGTGTTTTACATCTAACTTTAATAGATCCTGCCGGTAACTCAACACATTATTTTACATACACTGGCGACGATGTAGATAATATTGAATTTAATAAAGAATATATTCATATGGATAGTTCCGGTAGAATAATATTGAGACTTACATACGAAAATCAGACTTACACAGTAATGGTATTTAGAAAAGGTTAAATAACAATAATTGATCAAAGATTGGTGTTGAAATAAGAACTTTGCTTAAACCCGTGGTTTTTTATTTCTATTTTGCAGATATTGTTGCTTTAATTCTTCTAACTCCGGCAGAAACCGCTTCTTGTTTTGTTATTTTAAAACTTTCCAGTTCCTTAGTGTTGCTAACGTGTGGGCCACCGCAAATTTGGAAGTCCACATCCCCAATTTTGTAAATTGAAACAATTTCGTCATCTTCGGCTTTGTGAATTCCATACGCACCATTTTCTTTTGCTTTTTTAAATGGCATTTCAACCTTTTCAACGGCAATCCCTTTTGAAATTGCACTGTTAACAAAATCTTCAATTTCTTTAACTTCTTCGTCTGTTAGTTTGCGGTCGAAATTAAAGTCAAATCGCAATCTTTCGCTTGTGATGTTGCTTCCTTTTTGTTCTATGCCCGTGCCAAATTTGTGCCTTAAACCTGCCAAAAGCAAATGGCAGGCAGTGTGCAATTTTGTTGTTTGAACGCCTCCATCTGCCAAACCGCCTTTGAATGCACCCGCACTTGTTGTTCTTGCAAGTTCTTGATGTTCACGGAACGCTTCATTAAAGCCATTAACGTCAACTTCAAACCCCAATTCTTTTGCCATTTCAACAGTTATTTCAATTGGGAAGCCAAAAGTGTCGAACAATCTGAATGCGGATTTGCCATTAATGGTTTTATCTTCAACATAATTAGGGTTAGATTGCTTCATAAACTCATTTTTCCTAATCATTCCATTAATAACTTTTGTGAATTCTTTGTTGCCTAATGCAAGGGCTTTGCCAAACTTTTCAACTTCCTTTTCCAGTTCGGTTACAATATAATCCTTTTTTAAAACTAAATTTGGATATGCTTCGTTGTACACCTTTTCTATATAAATTTTTGCAATGGTGGAAATGCTTGAAAGTGGCAAATCAATTTCGTTTGCAAACCTAACTGCACGGCGGATTAATCTTCTTAAAATATAGCCAGCGCCAATGTT
>CAYUTE010000026.1:0-2455 GCA_964447545.1 uncultured Eubacteriales bacterium | reverse complement strand
ACATTTTTTGCATAAATTCTTCAGTATCACAATTTAATTTAAATGTACATTTTGGACCGGTTTCTCCTTTTGAAAATTCTATTGTTCCACCATCTAATTTTTTTCTACGATATTTTCCGATGAAAAATCCAATTATAAAGCCCAAGATTAAAGAAACTAAAATAATTACGATTTTTACTTCCATTTTGATTTTCCTTTCTAATATTTTAAAAAGAGAAACCCGTAGTAAATTCTACGAGTCTCTATTTGGATTAGTGAACCCTAGACCAAGTTATAGGCTTATTTTCTGTGAAATTCTCAACTGTAATTCCGTCAAACCTGGCTACTACTTTTTCAATCTGCTCAATCGTCATAGTAGCCACCCCACGCTCAATCTGACTCACCATGGATGTGCTTACGCCAATCCATTTGGCGATGTCGGTTTGAGTACGTCTAGTAAACTCACGAAGATCCCGCAAGATTTTTCCGTACCTCCAGTCTTTAACGGCTGTTTTAGTATTAATTTCTTTCATTGTATAATCCCCCTCAATTTTAGGTTTTATATTCCATTAAGAGGGTTGTACAAATTGTGAAAAAATAAAATAGTTGTAACTATGAAAATATATTAAAAGGACTCCTGAAAATTTCAATTCTCAAGAGTCCTTAATATTTAAAACCCGAAAAATGAAGTCTCGTAAATCACACATATAATAGCAGCAATAATCATAATATATGCTATAAATAAGATCCAAATACTGCGACTTATATAGCGCAACTCTATTACAGAAAGTATGGAAAATAATTGACCTATAAGAAGTAAATGTAAGCCAATATTTGATAGAATTTCCACAATCTTCATAAGTTTACTCCATTTTAAAATACCACATTCCTACTTTTTCGCATATTAATCAAGCAATGCCTTTATAAACTTATTTCAAACAGCTTAATACCCTATCCATAATTGAAACTTTTAAATAAATTCAAAAGACATTGCTTGACTTTTAAAACTTATAAATACAATTCAGGCTCTCTGTACTGATTAATTGTATTCCCAAAAACAATACTTAGCTTAAAACATTCACTTAAGCTGCTTGACCATCTGATCTACGCCGGTAGCGCCAAGACCAGAAACAACACCAATTGCAACGGCATTGATAACGTGCTCTGTTCCAAATTCAGCCATGCCAGTAAACATGCCAACGACCCCGAGAATACCTCCGCATACGCCGACAATAAGCGGAATGTACTTATCATTGATCGGTGAGATTTTAACACCCATACCAATCAGATAACAAATGACCGAGATTCCCGCAACGGGAACAAAATCGAATGTAGACATAATACGCTTTCCTCCTATTCGTAAAATAAAAATAATATATGCTTAAAGTCCATTAGACTATAAACATTAAAATAAAACTAATCCTTTTTAAATTCTTCGCCGGGTTTAAGAAAATCATTCTTCTGAAGATGCAAAGAATAAAGACGACGTATTTCAGCAATCGCAGATGAAATCTCACCATTTTTTAAATGATTTTCTTCGATGTACGTCTCATATAAATCACAAGTTTTAAGAACAAACAAAAATTGCTCTTGAGTATGCCTTCTGCCATTCATACAAGCATTGCAGAAATCCAATATATCTCGTCTATTACTTTCGAGCCTTTCTTTTTTATTATCTTCGATATGCTTATTGAGATTTTTCTTAATTTCTTCAACCTCACTACTAATTCCTTGATTTAATTTTTTTCCAATTAAATTAAAGAACCAATCCCAAGGGTTTATCGGAATTTTCGAAACCTGAACACAACTAGCAAGAATTATAAGGATCAGTCCCACCAAAGAAATATTATCTTTCGCTCCAGACATCAGATCAAAAATGGAACTTAATGACATTACTCCATTACCTCCGACAAAAATACTTCCATTTTGATTTTAGATTCTCTTCATGTCATATGAAAATTCTTTAAGTACTTCAATGAAATTATTAGTCATTCTTCCATCCGATGGAACCCTATAATTGTTATAATTGAGCCATAACTGATATGCTAGAACAGTAGCATCAGACATCTTTGATGGATTACTAATAAAATTATCGAAATCCGAGAAGAATCTAGAAGTCTTTTTACCATCGATAGGGGTATCAATTCCGTCATATGTCATCCAGAATTGTAAAGCTAAGACTGTAGGATTAGGCGGAAACATTTTATCAGGATCTAAAACGGGTTTTTCTTTTTTAGCGGTAATAATGTCGATAGCTCTTTGTGACAAAGCGACATCCATATCAACATTACCGCTATATCCAAGAACTTTTCCGGTATCTCCGCTCTGCCAAATATCGCAATCTATTTTTGGTTTTCTGCTATAGTTAGCAACCCATTTCATAATATCCGGAGATAAAGTATCAGCATTTACTTTATACCAAACGCCAAGTTCAGATCCGTATAGTCCAGGTCTATAACCAGCTGCTCGTATTACT
>CAYUTE010000025.1:0-1695 GCA_964447545.1 uncultured Eubacteriales bacterium | reverse complement strand
CTTAATTTTCTCATTTGATCCTGCTGAAGCTTGCCGTTGCGGATAATAATTATCGGATGCCCCTGAATTAAAAATCTGAATTTAAGACTTCTCATGCTGATTGTAGACGTAATTATCTCAAAGCTGACAAGAAGCAATACGGGAACAACGGTTGAAATCAGCGGAATGTCGGTGTCTTCCATCGGCATAGCTATAATTTCGGATAAAAGCAGTGTAATGACAAGCTCAGACGGTTGAAGCTCGCCAATTTGCCTTTTGCCCATAACTCTCACTACGCAAATTACGATAAAGTAAAGAATGACTGTACGGATAATTGTAACAAACATAATAGTCAGCGTTCGCATAAAAGCCGAAGAAAAAACAGCTTTTTATGCGCAGTACCGTTCCTTTCGTTATATTAAGGTGAGGGTAGTCGAACACAATATGCCTAAAGCATGTTATTTCGGCGTCTTTTCACTTTTTCAACATTGACGGGCGTCAGCCCGCCTGCTGTCTCAAAAGCAAAAATCCATCCAAAATCCCTATGTTTTAGGTGCAAAGCAGTTTAAAACGAGCAGATTTTTGTTAAGGCGAAGCATAAAATCGAAAGCATACTGTCGTATGGTGAGATTTTAGGCAAAGCTTTAGCGGAAATATGCCGTTTTAAACCATATTGGGTTCGGCTTCCCTCACATTAAGTTTACGGCATTAAAAACGAATTGTCAAATATAAATTGTTTTCATGATTTTTGGTGACTGTCCGCAAGGGCTTTCACCATTATTTTTATTGTGTCAATTTCTTCATCGGTACATTCTCGTAGATACTCCTCTATTTCTCCTAATTTATTCTTTTTTACAATACCAAAGGTAAAATAGTCGAGCGTAACGTCTAAACATGTTGCAATGTCATACAACAGTTCAATATTGGCTTTGGTTCTTCCGGTTTCAATCGCCGAGATGTGTTTGGCGGAAACATCAACCTTTTCCGCTAACTCCTCTTGTGTCATTTTGAGCTTTCTTCTTTGGGTACTAATTCTGAACCCCATCATTTTTAAATTCAGTTTCATAAAATCACCAAAGTAATTTTATCATAAACAAAATCAATCAAAACCATGTAATATTATATAATTCTAATATAAGGTATACTTATCTAATAAATAATAGAAAATAATACTGAGGATTAGATTTATAAATATTTTTATAATTATTATTCATTTTTTTGCTGTGCTTATTGAATTAAAATGCCGTGAAAAGTATATTTTAATTACAAGGAGGTGAAAACATGAATACAAAAAACAGCATACAAAAAGGCTCAGTTAAATTGATAAAGAAATTAGTGGACAACTCATTAAAAGTTGATGCAAACAATACAACTTGTCTTACAATTTATCAGCCTAAAGCACCGGCAGCACTTAAGAGCTTTAGCAAAATCAATAAATAATGGTTGGCAATCTTGCATCAAGGGTTGTAAAAAAACTTATTGATTCTTCTGCTATTGATCGCACTGAACAAGAACTATACATATACGGATTCTTTGTATTAATATCACAAATACTGTTTTTCACGATTACTGTGATTTTTGGAGTCTTATTAGGTATAGTTCTTGAAAGTGCCGTATTTTATGTTGCTTTTCAGTTCATCAGAAGATATGCCGGTGGAATACATGCTTCAAGTGAATTGAAATGTGAAATTGCAACTACAACATCAATATTTTTAT
>CAYUTE010000024.1:0-1787 GCA_964447545.1 uncultured Eubacteriales bacterium | reverse complement strand
TTTATCCGTTTTGACGAAATGGCTGATATATTAAAAACGGTTGATTTTAAATTTCCCTTCTTAATGGAGGTTGCAAAAACACATTCACAGTATAAAGATACAAAAATGTTTTTAGATAAGACCTATTTGGGAGCTTATGACATTGATACAAAAATAGAGGGATTATGAAAATTAGATGTAAGTTAACAGACACAAAGGATTATAACTCATTTTGCAGTTTGGAAAACTCAATATATACTGTCAAGATAAGTAAACAATATAAGTATTGGTACTATGACTTATGCGATATGATGGGTTTCTATCACGATTCAGATGTTGAACTGATTCTTGATATATCCGATAGCGATATTGAGCTTGCTAAATCTTTATATGGTAATCATTGCTTTGATGAGAAAGCATTAAGAGATTACGAAACTGCCGTTATGGTGCATACAACCACGCTTGAATCATATAACAAAATAATGGCTGACGGCGCAATCAGGTGTTGGAATGCTTTAAAACAGCAAAGTAAAGATTTTGAAGATAAGCCAATCGGCAGTTTATTAGGCGACATAAAAGATTTTTCAAATTATGTAATGCTGTCCCCCATTACTGTGAACAATGAAATTATTGTCGCCTCAAAGCAAAAAAACTGCATTGATGTTAACCCTAATCAGACTTACAAGGCAGGGTGCAGATTTTACTTGGATGCAAAAAAATTAGCTTGTAACGGTCTGCTGTTAAGGGACGGACAACATATAAAGGTAAAAAGCGAAATACCTCTTGATAAATATATGATTTGGTATTCAACAGCAGAAAGAATGGGTTTGCCTATAATAACTACACCGTCCGATTTTTTTGAATTGTCAAATAAAGAATTCTTTAAACAATTTAATATTTAGGTGAATTATATATGATTAACATTTTACTTGAAGGCTATGACATAAACATCCCGTGGCTTTATGATGAATTAAAAAAATACATAATGCCGAACCATTCGGTAGCAGTGGTGGCTTGTTCTTTTCGTGACAGCAGAGTTAAGTCTTTATCGGATTGGAATTCTTTATACAGTAAAGAAAGCGGAAAGTTATATAACGGCATCGTCGGCGGGCTTACCGCTTTCGGGATTTCGGAAGAAAACATCTCATTTGTAAACTATTTCAACGACACAAAAGAGTCGGCCGCGCAAAAAATCAAGCAATCGGACATTGTTTATTTCCTCGGCGGATTGCCTGACAGAATGATGGACAGAATAGTGGAATTCGATTTAGTCGGCACTTTAAAAGATTACAACGGAATTGTTATGGGTTACAGCGCAGGCGCTGTTATTCAGTTGGCGGAATATCACCTATCCCCCGATGATGACTACCCGGAGTTCGGCTATTATAAGGGACTTCCGCTTTTAGATGATTTTTATCTTGAGGTTCATTACGAGAACACAGAAGCGCAAAACAATTCCATTCGGCGTGTGTTATCGGAAAGAGGAAAAACCGTTTATGCGACTTCTTTAATGTCAAGCGCAATAATTGTTGATAACGGTAATATAAAACTGCTTGGCGATGTTAAAACATTTAAAGCATAGTGATAATAACGAATAACAATTACTCAATTCGGAAACTGCTGAGTAAATTATAATAGATTAAATGTAACAGCACAAATTTTAAAAGTTTATAATTATAAAAAACAACCCCCTGATTCAGAACATTCCGAATCAGGGGGTTGTTTTGGAGCTACTGGTCAGACTCGAACTGACGACCTGCGCATTACGAATGCGCTGCTCTACCAACTGAGCCACAGTAGCATATTTA
>CAYUTE010000023.1:0-1541 GCA_964447545.1 uncultured Eubacteriales bacterium | reverse complement strand
GTGTAATTTGTGTCAAAATCATAGTATTAATACAAAAAAATAATTTAGAAAGGTTGATTTACTATGAAAAAATTTATTTTAATTGCAGATTTTTTGCAGAAAGGAGTTAAAAATGTCAAATTCTCGTTCGAGAAAATTTCAACTTACAATTAATAACCCACAGGATTTTAACATCAGTCACGAAACAATAAATAACATTATGAAAGAAATTAAATGGATATATTATTGTCTTTGTGACGAAATCGGTGAAAGCGGTACTTATCACACACATTTGTTTTTTGTATGTAAAAATGCCATATCGTTTGACCGTGTAAAAGAGCTGTTCCCAACGGCTCATATTGAAGCGTGTAAAGGTAGTTGCCAAGAAAATAGGGACTACATACGCAAAGAGGGTAAATATCTTAATAGCGATAAAAAAGAAACAAATTTGCCCGATACTTTTGAAGAATACGGCGAAATGCCACTTGATAAAGCAAGGAAAAATGAAACGATTTCCGAACAAGTTTTAGAAATGCTTGAAAATGAATGCAATATCTCTGAAATAATAAGAAAATTTCCAAGCTATACAACAAAAATTCCTCAACTTGAACAAGCAAAGCAAACCTTTTTAGAAGAAAAATACGCTAATGAATGGCGTAATGTTGATGTCACATATATCAGCGGTGAAACTGCAACAGGAAAAACACGTTATGTTATGGAAAAACACGGATATTCAAATGTGTATAAAGTTACAAATTATAAAAATCCATTTGACCGTTATAAAGGGGAAGATGTTATGCTGTTTGATGAATTTCGTAGTTCAATTCCTCTTACGGATATGTTGCAGTATCTTGACGGTTACCCCTGCCGATTACCTGCACGATTTACCGATAAAATTGCGTGCTTTACTAAAGCATATATTGTAAGTAACATTGATTTAGATAAACAATACCCAAATATTCAAAATGATGATGTATTATCGTGGAATGCTTTTATCAGAAGATTAAATTCTATAAAAAAATTTGTAAGAAATAACGAAAATTTACCTTTTACCTCAAATGATGAAATTGCATTTTTTGAATTGTTAAAAGACGATTTTTTGAAATGAGGTGCAATGTATGTTTGAAAATTATAAAGATGTATTATCAGTTGATGAGGTTTGCAAAGCTCTTTCAATGGGAAAAAACACATTGTACCGATTATTGAAGCAAGGGAAAATTAAAGCAATAAAAGTAGGTAGAAAATATTTCATTCCGAAAATTTGTTTAATTGACTTTATAAACGCATATAGATTATAATACTGCTTATAATGGTAGTCTTTCTAAAAGAAAGGAGTAAATATGACAGGAAGCCTACAACAAAAAAACGGCAAATATTATGCCGTCATAAATTTAAAGGAAAACGGTAAGCGTAAACAAAAGTGGATTCCAACGGGATATGAGATTAAAGGCAACAAGAAAAATGCTGAAAAATTCTTGCGTGAGAAACTCAAAGAATTTGAGTTGCAGGAAAACCTTATATCAACAGATATTTTATTCAGCGATTATATTCTGCATTGGCTT
>CAYUTE010000022.1:0-1761 GCA_964447545.1 uncultured Eubacteriales bacterium | reverse complement strand
TTGAAGAACTTATCAGGGTTATCAAAACCAATCATCTCATAACCTGTCTTAGCAAGTTCAATCATATCAAGATTTTGTCCTACTTGCTCATTTTGTGCCAATTCCTGCGTTAATTGTAGTGCTTCTTGGAATTTTGCTCGTCTATCAATCAAAGCGTTTCTATCCTCATAAACATACTGATAAGAACCTTGTCTTATTGCATTATCAATCTCGACTGATACCCTTTTGCCCTTATCATTTACAAGTAATGTTTCAGGCTCAATCTTGAACATAGCAAGCAATTCAGCAACATTCATAATAACTTTTAAATTTATTTGATAAATTTTATCAAGTTTCATGGCTGTTCTGCTGTCTGACCCTGCTTTTGCAAGGTTTAAGTCTGTTGCAGTCTTTTTGCCTTGTTCTACATTCCCCATTGCATTGGCATTTACTGAACTTGTGTCTGATATGTCATTTGCTAATACTGAAATCATATCAGCAAGCCCTGTAGCGTCGAATTTAACAGGTTGAGGAAAGCCTGCTTGATATGTTGCTTCGTATTCTAAGTATTTACCCGGTTTATAAGGTATTTTCCCATTTTTATATTTTTCTTTTAAGAATGTATCTGTTCCCCACATGCAAGGATTTGCGTTAAACTCGGCTATATCCCCTGCCTTATTGAGTAAATGTTCTTTCCCGATACACATATCAACGATACATTTTAACGGACTTATACCCCTGCCTGTTTCGGGGTCTATCTGTGTAGCATCAAACACAAACGGATTGATATATATAGGGTTTTCATCAAAGAAAATTAAGAACTTACCTGCCAATACTTCGGCTACAATGTTTTTATACAGTTTATTGTTGAACTTAATATCGCCATGTAAGTACAAAACCTCGTACAATTCGCCGTATTTTTTAGCAGTAGCAAGGTCATTATCTGATTTATGCTCTGTTGTCTTTGTTTCTTCTTCTATGTCGAGTTCATCTTCTTGCTCTTTTGTCAATGTGTATAACGGATTTTTCTTAATTTCTTCCAAACTTGCAAATCTTTTGTAGATTTTCGGGCAACTGTCCCAACTCTCTTTGTCGCCATACTTGTATTTTGTAACATCAAAGTTAAAAAACATCGGGTTAATTGCTTCTACATTGGCATTTTCTTCAATCGGCAATTCCTGCTCTACTAGTCCTCTGAATTGGTCGTATCTCTTGACTTTTTTCTTTCTCGTTTTCCAGTCTGTCTTATAGATAAAATCGCCATAAATGCCCCAGTTATCCGTTGCAATATCAAATTGTAAACCTGCATTCATGGTCTTTAAAGCGTGTACAACGGCTTGTTTCTGTTTATCAGCAACTTCCTCATATTCCTTAGATGTACCCATAACATCAAACATTTGCTCTTCATTTGAGTAAATCTCTTTCCACATAGTTGACTTCATACTGTCCCATGTGGTATAGATTTTATTTTCTTTGATATTTGACCGCCATTCGTTATCCTCGCCTTTGTTTCTATCAGGCTGATTAAGAAACATATATTTTTTGAGCGTTTCAGCGGTTGTCAACTGTGTGTTTCTTTTCTTGTGAAACTGCTCCCACCAGTCTGAAATCTTTTTGGCAAGTTCGTCCCTGTCGTCTTTGCTTAGTTTTTTAAATTTGCTTTCTTTTTCTATTTGAATGTCTGGCATAATTAGTCCTCATTTTTAATACATCTTGCTTGTATTTCTTGTTCAATTCTATCTTTTACACTTTTCAATGTTTCTAAAGGCATTCTTTTTAAAG
>CAYUTE010000021.1:0-4911 GCA_964447545.1 uncultured Eubacteriales bacterium | reverse complement strand
ATCTGCAACTACACTTTTCTTAACATCGGTATTCACGATAGTTTTAGTTTTCTTCACGATAAAGGTTAGTACGAACAGCATTATCACGCTGATTATATCGGGTAATGCTTTTGCTATAATTTCTACGATTGCTTCTTTCATAATAAAACGCTCCTTTCTATTTTAATGTAATTGCTTGTGATATATTATATTTTGTTTGTGAAAATGTGCCAACACTTAAAGAATCGACTACTATTGTTTCAGGAGAGGACGTACAAGAATCTCCACCAGTCAAATACCATTTGCCATCATCATCTTGTCTTAACCCCCAAAATGTAATATTCGTTTTATATCTTTCTGTTTTAGGATCGTATGTAGCATTTCTACCTACATTCATCCAAAAAGTACTTCCGCAAGTTGCGATACTTTTTGTCTCACCGCTGTCAAGATATGTACGATATATATTGCTATCTAATGCTTTATATTCAGTTAATCCTTTATCAGTCAGTAGGGTCACGTTACTATACATGGTAATAGGGTCGAGTATTTCAGGGTCTTGCGTGGTTGCATTGCACTCTTCAAATAAAAGCGGTTGATCATTTGAATAAAAGCAATTATCATCAAATTTTACATTCTTAAAAGAGTCTGTTGTATATACAGTAGGAGTGGTAGTATAGTTATATATCTTAACAACATTTGCGGACTTATTTAGGATATAACCGTCAGTTACAGTTATCGGTATGTTTTTTAATGGTAATTTCATTATCCTCACCGCCCCCTAAATTATACTTGTTTCCCTTATTTCTTTTAAACTACGTGCAAAATTATATTCTGGTTCAGATACAAAATTTCCAGTTAAAAGTTTATAAAATATATCCGTTCCTATTTTCATTACTATGGTTATTCTTATTTCCGCATAAAGGGAATTTGCTTCGGCAATCTTTAGGTCTCCGTCATGGTAAAGAGCAAAGCCAATATCTGAATCTGCAAATGTTTCAGATGAGGAATATTTTTTACTCTCTAACTCTATTGACCGCAGCCCCTGAAATGTTGGACTGTGATAAAGGCTATCTTCTGATGTGTCGTCAATGCCACGTATTGGTGTATCGTCAAGAACCTTACCGTTATAAACATTAGCATAATGCCAGTAAACATCAGGATCATCGCTATATAATCCATAGGTTCGATTCCAGCCCGAATCTGTGCGTGCTTGACTATTGATTGACATATAATATCGTACATCATGAGATTCTGTGTCACCATAAAAGTCTTTTCTTAATGTACTCTTTAAAATTATTTCTTTATAAAAGTTTTCATTGGGAGTATTATTCACAAATGATTTGAAAATGTCGTGAGAACTGTTTGTATCTACCATGTCTTGGTACACGTTTGTGGGTAAATATTTTATCGGATAGCCGTTTAGGTATAAATCTTTAGTATGTGAGCCGTAGACTTTTTCTGTTTTGTTTTTAGCATTTATACCATGAAGATTTTGTGCGTAATCATAAATGCCATTGTTATCAACAACTATAGCATCATTTATATGGTACTGTCCTTTTAACGGATTTGACCTTCCGTGTCTTACCGCTATATACCCATTGCTAATGTTAGTCCAGTAATGAATTGTAACTTCGTCTCTTTCTGATAATTCCTCTCCTGTTTTATTTAGAAATGTTAAGACATTATCGTTTATACTGACTTTAGCACGATACCCGTCGTCTAATAGTTCAGTAACTATACCTCTTGCTCTTTTTATGATTTCACTACTTTTCATTTTTTCTTCAACAATCTTGTCAATAATTTTTTGCACATTATACCACCCCGATTCATTATAATTTTTCGACCTCCGACCTTGCTGTTACACTTAGGGCATATTCGTATTCTGATTGTGAAGCAAAACCGCAAGTGACTTCGGCTAAAGCCAATACCTCAGTCCTACATTTCATAACCATTACAAGGTCTGCATATCCATAAGTGAAATAATTTGATATACCGCCAGAACTGGGTGCATGAATTGAAGAATAGAACAAGGCTAATTTCGTATCCGAAGCACAATTGTATTGCCAAGACTTTGACGTTTTAAGAAAAATACTGGATAAACCTTCTTTCATTCCGCAAGGAGTGTAAAACAAAGTATAATTTCCATTATAAAAGCTGAATCTTGCGTTGGCTAACATTGTGTAATAGCGTTGTGTTGATATGGCGTTATTGGTTGTATCAAATTCGATCAAGGTGATTTCTTGATATAATAAATCATTAGGTACAGTATTTACCATATTTTTAAAATCACTTGATGTTATGTTGATATTTTGTGCGGTCAATGGACTTACAAAATAACCATTAACCAATATGCGGTTGCAATTATCACCATAATTTACAATAACATTATTTTCTTTATCCGTGTCAACAAGTTCTTGTGCGTGAGCGATCAAAGAGTTTTGTCGAGTCGTGAGAATAGAAGCTCTGTCAATCGTTAATGAACCCGATTTAAGATTTGAGATTCCATGTCTTACAGCAATATAACCGTTACTTATGTTAGTCCAATAATGAATCGTTACCTCGTCACCCTCCGACAGTTCTTCTCCACTCTTATTAATTACCGTTACTTGCTTACCATAAACATCAACCACAACGCTTATACAATCCTCGTCAAACGATACAACAGTACCTCTAACGTGCTTCAAGATTTCAGTCGATTTCATCTTCTCTTGAATTGCTTGGTCGATCAGTTTGTTTATATCCATTAATTCACCACCTCTATTAATTCAAACGGCACACCTAACATATCTGCCATTGCCTTTGCATTGCCGTCTGCTACAATACCATGAATTTTGAAATTGCTGTTTACCCCTCTGAATACGTTTGAATTATATGAAATATTATCATCATAAAAATAAGCATCTGTTAAGTCATCAAGACCGCAGAATGAAGCACTTGTTTGCATACTAACACTCTTGTAAAACCTCACTGTTTTAAGACCTGACCCACCTACAAAGGAACTTCTGCTTGTCGACACTAAATTAACATTGCCATTAAATAATATTTCACAATTGTCATTAGAAAAAATACAAGACAAAAACAAAGAGCCTTCATCTACAATAATATCGTCAAACACAATAGGTTCATTAATATTAAACGTACACGAAACTAAGGATTCCGAAAACTGTTTTACTGTAAGATTCTTAAACCTCACAGGACAGTTAAATTTAGTATTTACAAAAAGAGATACTCTACCACTCTCACTAATGTCGTCTACGATAAAGTTTTCAAGAGGTGATTCGTGAGACACCATTTGATAACAGCAAAAATATAAATATTGATCGGTAGCTCCGTCCACCACTAACGGCTTTTCAAATATTAAAGATTTTAGTTTAGGGTTATCACACAAATAACATCCGTGGCTAACACCAAAAGTTGTATTATCTTTAAAATGCAGTGATTCTAAACCGTTATTTTGACAAAGAACAGCGCACGACAGATTATCACTTTTTTCAGCCAACCGCTTATTGAATATAACATTTTTTAAATCATTACATGAACTGATTGCGCCATATCCAACGATTTCTATATCATAATCAAATGTCAAATTCTGTAAGCCATTTATACTACACAGCATTGACTTGCTATACGAGTCGTTATTAATAAATTTAAGCGGAGTTTGCGGTAATGTTAATTCATTTATTCTTGTGCCATTTAAAAAAGCAATATTTATCTCTTCTACGGGCAAAGCTTTCGGGAAAATCAGTTTAACATAAGCATCGGTATTTTGAGTAAGATAAAGAATGCTATAATTAATCTCTGCCATCATGTTTGATAAATTCAACTTCGACCAATTAGATTTTGAAGTGCCGTGAACATAAACGAATTCTCCCGATTTTGGTATATTAATAGTAGGCGGTCTTACTGCTCCGGGATTCTCTTGGTTGACCTGTACAGCATATTTCTTAACTCCGTTACTTATTACATATTCAAGAGTAGGGGAGTTAAAACACGGTATAGTATTGACGGTAGGATTATTTATTTTGCTTGCATCGTCTACTATAACCTTAAACTGGCAATCTTCTGTATCTTCATACACCGCATATAAAGTAGTATCTTCTGTCGGACAGCTATACGTTTCCTTTGAAGATATGTACTTAGCTGTTGTAGACTTAGGACTCGTATTCCACCCTGCAAATTCCTTACCTTCTTTTTGATAGGCTTCACTTGCGTTTATTGCAAAATCAGGTGTAAATGAACCGTAGAAATTAACCGACTGTGCGTTAGGAGTCACACCCGTTCCACCGTTCAGATCATACCCGACTTTAATATCAGTCAGTTTTTCTGCATTTATCATAGTAGAAGCAATAGCATCGTTGCTTATATCGGTCGGCAAGAATTTAAGGTTTACCGCCGATATACTCATTTCACCTGCGCCCAAAGGTTGAGTAATACTTGCAATCAAGAAATAATCTCTGTCCAAATCTAAATCCTCGTCGGTAATACTTATCACGTCACCTTCATTTAAATGCGGCAAGCACGGACAGTTAAACTCGATTGACAAGTCAAACATTGTTTCTTTCATCAGATAATACTCGGCGTATTCTCTACATTTAGTCAACGGTGTATCTATTTCCTCGTCACCCGAAGATATATAAATAATACCACCATTCTCGGCATATGTTCTCGCACCGATTTTGTCATAGCAAAGTGGAGAACGAGGATTTCTGTTTGTAGCAGTATAACTTGCGTTTTTCGTCCATGTATTATCAGTTTCTACGGTCAATTTGTTTATTCCGTTTAACTGACCGTTCATGTGTGGATTCTGATAATTTACTGAATTATAATCAAAATCGTAAGCACTACCTTTAAATGCGTACCAATATGCAATATCATCATTGAACACACGTTTAACATTAAGTCTGCCGTAATTGTCATAATAAATATCGCACC
>CAYUTE010000020.1:0-2860 GCA_964447545.1 uncultured Eubacteriales bacterium | reverse complement strand
TGGATGTGCTGACCTTCTTCACAGTAATATGTCTTACTGCCACGTCCTTTCTTCCTCTTTGAACAAATCTTAATACTAATGTTAGGAAACTGTTCTCTTAGTTTAAAACTTTCTTCTTGTGTGATTAAATACAATTCTGCTGTCCCCTTTATTTCATTTTTTAGCTCAGTACATTTTTCGTACCTTACCTATAATCTTGAATTAGAAAAATTAAAAACCCCCACTTTTACTGGACTTTTTGAACGCTAAATCAGAAATGAGGATACTTTTTTGGTCGATTTTTAACATTTTTTATTTTGGATAACCGTGTGCAATTACCAATAAATACCATTTTATTTTATGCACAGTAATCACCTCCTTCCATTCTTCCTCTTGTCATTTAAGAGGAAGTTATCAATTCTTAACTTCGGAGTATTTTATTCCGTACAAACTGATTAAACCGTCCTCATCTTCTTTCAAAGTTCCCACGGGTTCTTTTTCGGAAAGTATCAGATCATAGAACGTACCGTCCTGTGAAGCAAACAGCGTATGTAACAGCGTCATGGCTATGTCTTTATTCTCGTCTTTCTCGATTTCTCTTAATAAATAGTACATTGTACTCAGACTTATTTTCATGCCGCTGATTTCGTCAATGCAAGCCGCTTTATTTTCAGAGCTTGCCTTATATCTTTCAGTGGAAGTCAATGAAGTGTTCGTGTAAATAGCTTTGTTCTGTGCACTCATTTCACGCACTCTTTGTATTATCTTTTCAATCTGGTCGCGTTTTTGTGCGCCTTTCTTGTACTTGCTCTTGTCAATAATTTCCACAAATGGAATAAATGTGTTTTTGCCGTCCCATTTGCAGCGAGGAATTTTAAACTTTCTTACCACCGACTGAACGTAATCCATGCTTGTGTGGTGTTTGAGATAGTTCTTCCTCTTGGAGTTGTAATAGCCTTTAGTCTTTGCAAGATGTCCGAAGAAGTTAGGCTTTATGTATCTGCTCTTAGAGTCAAGGCGGAGATACTTTTCTTTTAGTTTGCCGATCTCTTTCGTGCTGTCAAGAGCGTATTCCTTTTTTGCTTTATCTATCTCGATATTAGACAGTATAGCTAATTTGCATATGTCGGCGTACAGCTCGGCATTCTGTTCAAAGGTTTCACCCTTGTAGATATTATCCCATAATAAGGTGTTTAACTCCTGCGATAGATTTACAATTTCGCCGATTTTGTTTACGCTCGTTTTTATATCAAGATCGGCTTTATCAGCAGAAGTATAATACCTCGTTCTTTTCTGTGCTTCAACCAAGCAAGTTGGAACTAAAAACTTGTCGTAATTCTTTTTGGCGGTTTCAATTAATAAGGAATTGTCTGTAAGTAGAATAGTATCAGAGTCAAAGTCAGCGAAATACCCTCGGTTTCCCGATATTTATTAGGGGACGTAGACTATCTCTTTATCTGTTATCCAGACACTCGGCACTTCCAAAATCAGAGTTTCACTGATAATGTACAAATTTCATCTACCTTGCGGCAGGTATATTTTAGTCGTTACACCTTCAAAATCATTTCTGATTAAGCTTGGCACGGTATTACCTGCTATCTGTATTTCAAGACCGTAAGTTCTCTTAGTCAGCGTATTCGCACTATGTCTTATCTAACTGATACCGTTAGCAACCGTAAAGGTCACACCCTACATTTGTAGGTTCACCGAGTTTACAATACCACATCACTGTGATATGGGGCAAATTTTACCCGTTAAGTTTTTGAAGTATATTCTCTTCAATACTATTCACACACACTATCTCATTACTAAAGTGAAAATACCTATCCAGATTCTCGTCAGCCTTGTTCGTTGAAAGGAGTATATTGCCGGAGCAGATATGCGGGCTACGTGATCCGAGCAACGTACTATTATAAGGAAATCGTATATTATGGATATTTCCTATACCAAGATAACTTTTACCGTCAAACTTTCCGATAGAGTGAAGCAGCATTTCGTAAGGATTACCGAAAAGCGTTGAATAGTTTCCGTTAATAAGGACGTGTCCGCACATTAGATTTTTCTTATAAGACAACAGCAGCTCCCGCAGAAAATCGTGATACAGCTTTGTTTCAGTGAACTTTTCTGTTACCCCAAGAAGCTGATACACTATGTCGTTTTTGGATTTCATCTCTTTGGGATTAACCTCTATGTTATCGGGATATTTTATGTAATGCCGCAGTACCGACGGATTATATCTCAAATTCATCATATACTCATGAGACTCCGACAGGAACGATTCGACTTCCTTATAAGAAAGCTGTAGAGTGTTTAGTAACTGATAATGACTCTGCACTAATCTGCCGTCAAAAAAGTGCGTAGGCTTTTCGTGCTTAACGATTCCGAACGTAGTTTCAAGGTTATCGAACCACTGGTCAAGAGTTCCGAACTTTATGTACTTAATACTGCTCGGCGTTGTTATAAGTTTTATGTCCTCAATTTTCGTCGCACGCGTATAACCATTAAGTTGAGAAACCTCGGTGATTCCGTTATCCGCAAAAAATTTCTGTATATGTGTTGAAAAAGCGGCTGTCTTAAAAAATCTATTACGCAGGAGTAACATTCCGTATTGCCTATATTTACCAAACATATCATAGTCCATTAACGTCTGACCGTCCCATATACTGTTGTCAATCTCGACTTCTTCGTTATTTGCCTGAAGCGAGGTACCGTCATATGTAACCGAACAAACCTTGTCGTGGAAAATACTATGCCAATCGTCAATTACCAGAAAATTTTCAGGTTTGATTTCTATGGTGTCAATGATACTGCTAAGAGTAAGAGATATATAAGCTTCGAATGCCGCAAGGTCAACCTGTGAGCCGTTCGGTACTTTCAGCCC
>CAYUTE010000019.1:0-1506 GCA_964447545.1 uncultured Eubacteriales bacterium | reverse complement strand
GTCTGATGAATAACGAGCATAAATTACTCCTCTCATAAAATCACCCCATTAAAAAATTGTGTTTTTTCTATAATACAAATTTTTAATAAGCCGAGTCAAGCAAATAAACTCACAGAGAAGAAAAATGAAAAAATATTTTTTAAAATGCGGAAAAGAGAAGAATTACAATACTGACGCTACATAAGGAAAGAAATTGAAAACAACAATCAAACATCAACTATATAGGCGTTGCAAAGGCAAATAATGTCGAACAATATGCAAAATAAAAATACTGCATATTGAGTGAGAGTGAGTTGTTCGGCTTACAATTATATAAAATAAACTCAACTGCGGCAGAGAGAAAATCTCTCTGCCGCCACTTTTTTTGATAGAGAAATAAAAAAGCTTATAATATCTTTTAAAAATGATATTGCTATTATTCGAGATTTAGAATATAATATTATACAAGTATAAATGCAATACAATCAGGAGGTTGCTATGGAATACATGTCTGCGAGAGAAGCTGCTGATAAGTGGGGTATCTCCCAAAGAAGAGTAGCGGTTCTTTGTTCCGAACAAAGAATTGCTGAAGCAACTATGGTGGGCAATATGTGGATTATACCTACTACAGCTGAAAAACCGATTGATGCAAGAAGTGTTCGCTATTCAAAAAGCGATGAAAAGAAAGTAAAGCCCTTTTTGAAATGGGCGGGAGGCAAGGGACAACTCCTGTCTGAAATTGAAAAGTATTATACCTTTGGAGATAAAAAAATCACCAAGTATGCAGAACCATTTGTGGGCGGCGGTGCTGTGCTTTTTGATATTTTAAGCAAGTACGATTTGAAAGAAGTATATATCAGTGATATCAATGCCGAACTTATTAACACTTATCGAATAATTCGTGACGATATAGACGAGCTTATTTCTATGCTTGCAGTTATGCAAAGCGAATTTGTCCCGATGGATATGGAGCATCGCAAGGCATATTACCTGACAAAGCGAGCGCGTTTTAATGATTTAAAAGTCAATGGGAATGAGAGTGTAAATATTGAAAAAGCAGCGTTGATGATTTTTCTTAACAAAACATGTTTTAACGGATTATACCGAGTCAATAAAAAAGGCTTGTTTAATGTACCCATGGGATCTTATAAAAATCCTTTGATTTGTGACGAGAACAATCTCAGGGCAGTATCAGAGAAACTACAGAGTGTTACTATTGTGTGCGGTGATTACAGAGAATCTGCTGATTTTATTGATGAAAACACTTTTGTGTATTTTGATCCCCCATATAGACCTATTACAGATACAGCAAGTTTTACCGCATATACGGAAAATTTGTTTAACGATGAAGAACAGATTGAACTTGCACGGTTTGTTGATGATATGCACAGAAAAGGCGCAAAGGTCGTAATTAGTAACTCTGATCCGAAGAATTCAAATACAGAAGATAATTTCTTTGATAACATTTACTCTGCTCATAAAATCAAACGAGTTGAAGCCACTAGAATGATTAACTGCAACAGTAAG
>CAYUTE010000018.1:0-25202 GCA_964447545.1 uncultured Eubacteriales bacterium | reverse complement strand
GGTCGTAAAATTTTTATGGGCCCGGAAGAAAGTATGCAAATACAGTCCAACTTGGGTTCTACGATTGCTATGGCTTTTGATGAGTGCATTGCCAATCCTGCAGAATACTCTTACACAAAAGACTCTTGTGCCAGAACCGTAAGATGGCTTAAACGATGCAAAAAAAAGATGGACGAGCTTAACTCTTTGGACAGCACGATTAACAAAGAACAAATGCTTTTTGGAATTAATCAAGGTAGCACCTATGCAGATATAAGAATTGAGCATATGAAACAAATCCGAGAGCTTGACTTAAACGGTTATGCAATAGGCGGTTTGGCAGTTGGAGAAAGTGCAGAAGAAATGTATGAAACCATCGAAGCGGTCGAACCATATATGCCGGAAGATAAGCCAAGGTACCTAATGGGAGTAGGAACGCCAAGAAACATAATTGAGTCTGTTGCGCGTGGCGTGGATTTAATGGATTGCGTAATGCCAAGTAGAAACGCAAGACACGGAAAGATATTTACTTGGAATGGTTCCATTAATATATTGAATGCCAAATATGAACGAGATAGTAGTCCGTTAGATCCGCACTGCGATTGTCCTACTTGTAGGAACCACTCTAAAGCGTATGTAAGGCACCTTTTAAAAAGTAAAGAGATGTTGGGCATGAGGCTTGCCGTTATGCATAATCTTTATTTTTATAATACTCTTATGGAAAAGATTAGAGAGTCTCTTGAAAATGGCACTTTTACAGAGTTTTACAATAAATACCGCAAGATATTTTAAATTATCTTGCGGATTTATTTTTTAGTTTTAGATTTGTATTTTGATTTCTAATCTATAATTACTGCTATTGAATTTTGTAGGCATAAAAGGTATAATGTGGGTGTTTTAATTATAAAATTAACGTGTATTTTTAAATTTTGGAGGGGTTTGTGTTTGGATTTTTTAAATAATTTTTTACCCACTTTCAGGGACAACATATATGTTTATGTTGTGTTTGAATTGCTTATTATTTGTGGTCTCTACTTTACTTTTAAAACTCGTTTTATGCAGTTTAGATTTGTTGGAGATTCTTTTAAGTATCTTACTGAAAAATCGGGCAAAGGTAAAGTATCTTCTTTTCAGGCTTTAATGACTTGTACAGCATCTAAAGTTGGAACAGCAAATATAGCCGGTGTTGCTACAGCAATAGTAGTTGGTGGCCCGGGGGCTATATTTTGGATGTGGATGATGGCTTTGATAGGGTCAGCATCTTCGGTTGTTGAATCTACATTGGCGCAGATGTACAAGAGCAAGGGCGAAAATGGAAAAATGTTTATTGGAGGCCCTGCTTATTATATTAATAAAGCATTGCGCAAACCTTGGTTAGGCACTATTTTTTCGGCATTGTTTGTTTTTTGTTATATGTTTGCTTTTAATGCGTTGCAGTCGAATAACATGTCTAGCGCATTCGAAACATTTATACCTAACTATAGCTCTACATATTGGCCGTGGGTTATTGGCGGAATATTTACTTTGGTTGTATCTTTAGTTGTGTTTGGCGGACTTTACAGAATAAGTTTTGTTTCAGCTTATTTAGTACCATTTATGGCATCAATATATTTGCTTGTTGGTTTTTACATAATGGTCACAAACATTTCCAGAATGCCGGAAATCTTCAGTATGATTTTTAAAGATGCATTTGATTTTTCTTCTTTATATGGCGGATTTGCCGGAACTGTTATATTGCTTGGCATAAAAAGAGGACTTCTTTCAAATGAAGCAGGTATGGGTAGCGCACCGAATTCAGCTGCTACTGCTGCCATATCTCACCCTATGAAACAAGGATTAATGCAGATATTATCTGTTTCTATAGATACTCTGCTTATATGTTCTGCATCGGCATTTGTAATTTTGCTTTCAAAATGGGATTTATCTCCCGGTATGTCAGGAATACCACTTATGCAAAGAGCGGTTAGCTCTCAAGTAGGACATTGGGGCTCTTATTTTGTTGGATTCTCCGTTATATGTTTTTCTTTTTCCGCTGTAATAGGAAATTTCGGAATTTCAGAACCAAACATACTTTATATAAAAAACAGCAAAAAACTTGTATGGATTTTAAGATTCATTTGTTTGCTGGCAGTTCTTCTTGGTTGTGTTGTAGAAGCAGATTTAGTTTGGAGCTTGGCTGAAATTGCTATGGCGGGGATAGCGTTGCTTAACCTTGTAGTAATATTTTTACTCAGAAATAAATTTATGGCTTGTTTTAAAGATTATGTAAAGCAAAGAAAGCAAGGCAAAGACCCGGTCTTTAAAGCGGAAGAATGTGGCGTTTACGATACTACCGAATGGAAATAAGTATAAGAGTTTATGATTGTTTTCAGAGCAATAGGTTGGTGTATGCTCTTTAATAAAGATAGTATTTTTAAATAAAACAAATCTGGTCAAAGCGATAAACTTTGACCAGATTTTGCGTTGTGATAATTTTGTTACAAGAATTTTTTATAATAGGTCTTTTATTTTAGTTTGACCGGCATAAATTTTTATCATTTCTTTTAACAAAACGTCACGGTCCACTCTAGTTATTAGATTTCTAGCGTTGTGGTATGTTGTTATGTAGGTTGGGTCAAGCGAAAGGATATACCCTGCCAACTGGTTTATTGGGTCGTATCCTTTTTCGAGCAAAGCTAAATAAACCTCGGCAAATATGTTTTTGGTAAGTGATTCTTTTTCGTTTGCTAACGAAAATGTTATAGTTTTATCATCCATATTATATCGCCTCACTTCAATATAGTTTTGATTTTAATATTTTTTACAATTTATTTCAATACATAAATTTATATTAATTTTTTTGTAATAGGTTTTATTGTTTTTTCAAACTTTTTTCTAAGTGGCTTTTCTGCCCAACGTTTTACTTTTAAAAACTTTCCCTTGCCCTCGCTTAGTGGGTTTACGAGTATCGATTTTATACCGCAAATGTTAGCGGCTAAAATATCTGTGAAAATTTGGTCGCCAATTAAAGCGGTCCTGTCTTTTGACAGCATATGAGATTCTAAAGACTTTTTTATTCCATATGGTAAGGGCTTTAAACTGAAATGTACATAGGGCAATTTTATTTTTTTCGCAAATTTTTCAACGCGATTTTTGAAATTATTTGAGACCAAAACCATTTTTATGTTTTTTGACTTCATATAATCTATCCATTTTCTGTACTGCGTGTTGATTTCGGCTTCGTCGTGCACTGTAAGCGTATCATCTATATCGATAAGCAGATTTTTTATTTCCGCTTTTTTTAAGAAATCAAAATCAATATCTGTTACTGTGTCTAAAAAATATGTCGGTTTAAAAAAATTCATGTCGGACCCCTTAATTGCAAAGAATATTTCTATAATTTTACCCCCTCAAAAGTTATTTCTAACTTAAAAGGGGGATAGACTATCAATAATTAAATAGCATGTCTGCTTCTTTTGTGTTTATTTTTGCGCGCTCTTTCTGATTTTCTTTTGCGTTTCAAAGAGGGTGGTACATAAGCTTCTCTTTGTCTTACTTCCGAAATTATACCCGCACTATTTCTTTTGAAAGTTCTTAAAGCTCTTTCAAAATTATCTATTTTTCTAGGGGGCTCTTTGCTTTGGTTTTGTGTTAAATCCTCTGCAACGTTTTTATCGGATTTTGTCTGTGCATTCTCGGAGCGAACCTGAGTGCTTTCTTCTGTTGTAATTTCAGAAGATACAGTTTCATTCAATCCTGTTTTTTCAGCCACTTGTTTCCCTCCAATCTTATGTTTTATAAAATATTTTCTTTATGTATTAATTAAATCAAAAGCCGAATTCTTACCAAAAACTAGTTTTAGTGTGATATCTTACTTCTTGATTTTTAAATACATAAAGAGTATTATACTCTAGTAGGAATATGTTTGTCAAGATGTACTACATACTCAGTAAATTTAAAAATCAGTTCTATTTTTTTAAATAACAATATTATTAAAGTTTGGATGATTCTTAAATATGGATAAGATAAAAGATTGTAAACAAATAGGTAACTCAGGTAAAGTTTCTGTAGTAGTTCCAACTTTAAATGAAGAAAAATATATAAAAGCTTGTTTGGATTCAATTTTAATGCAAGATTATCCACATGAACTCCTAGAGATAATTCTGGTTGATGGTATGTCTTGCGATTCAACACGTGAAATAATAAAAGACTATACTAAAAAGTGCGATTTTATAAAACTTTTTGATAATCCAAATAAAACCGTGCAGTATGCCATGAATATTGGAATAGAAAATTCTTGCGGTGAATTTATAGTACGAATGGACGCTCATGCCTCATATGCAAAAGATTATATTTCTAAATGTATACAGTACTTAAAAACAACAGGTGCGGATAATGTAGGGGGGACTACTGTTGTTCGTGGGAAAACGTTTATACAAAAAGTAATTGCTGCGGCATATCATTCGCCGTTCGCACTTGGCGGTAGTCAGCACTACGACGAAAGCTATGAAGGCTACACAGACACAGTGGCTTGGGGTTCGTTTAAAAGGAGTACATTAGTAGATATTGGTATGTATGATGAGCGTTTACCACGTAGCGAAGATGATGATTTGAATTTTAGAATATCTGAAAATGGCGGAAAAATCTTTGTTACTCCAAAAATAAAGAGTATTTATTACCCAAAGGATAGTTTTTTAAAACTGTTTAAACAATATTATAATTATGGAAAATGGAAAGTTGCAGTTATTCAAAAGCATCATAGACCTTCCCGAATAGTCCATCTTGTGCCGATGTTATTTGTGGCATTTTTGATGCTTTTTGGTATTTTTTCGATTTTCTCAAATTTAGCTGCGTATGTATTTTGCTCCGTTATGTCGCTTTATTTTATATTGAGTATTTATTTTTCTTTCAAATCCAATCATATAAAAACACTAAGCGGAAAGTTGGTTTTGGTATTTGCCCACTTTGTTATTCACGTTTCCTATGGATTGGGTTTTTGGTCTGGGATTGTTAAATTTTTCGGGCGCAAGTGGTAAAATGTCTTATGTATAGCAAAATAGAAAGGTTAAATGATTTATATGGATTTAAAAGATGAAAAAACAATAATTTTAAATTCTGAACAACTTAGAAAACTTCAGTTAAAAAGTCTGGAGATTTTTAAGTATTTTAAAAAATTCTGCGACGAGCATGGCCTTTTGTGCTATTTTTGTGGAGGGTGTTGTATAGGAGCAATTCGCCACGGTGGTTTTATCCCATGGGACGATGATATAGATGTTTTTATGCCAAGAGAGGATTATGATAAGCTTCCGGAACTCTGGGCGAAATACGCAGATGTAAATAAATATTCATGCGAACGCACAAATGAAAAAGATTTTATGGGTAATATAATGACATCTATTGTAGATAAAGAAACAACAGTAATTAGACCTTGGCAAGAGGGAAAAGACGGGCATAAAGGCGTTATGATAGATGTTATACCCTTAGATGGTTGTGCGCCTAATGGATTAAAACGTAAGATTCAAAAATTTTGGGCAATGATATTTTCACTTTATTGTTCAAAAATGGCACCGGTCAATCACGGAAAACTCATACACGTTATTGGTAAAATAATGCTGTGTCTGGTTCCTGGCGATAAACTCAAGTATAAACTTTGGAAGTTTGCTGAAAAACAAATGACTAAATATAAAATTTCAGATAGTAAATTTATAACCGAATTGTGTTCTGGACCTCATTATATGCAAAATGAATATCCCAAAGAGCTTTTTGAAAGTGCGGTTTATAAAGATTTTGAAGGCGAAAAAATGCCGCTACCAGTTGGATATGATGAGTATTTAAAAATAGCATTTGGAGATTATATGAAACTTCCGCCAAAAGAAAAGCAAGTCCCGCACCACGATATAGTTTATATGGATTTGTAAAAAATAAATTTTAAGGTTATTATTTAATGTAATGATAAAAAATATTATTGTTAGGAGAATGAGTATTATGATATATGGAGCAATAGTCGCCGGTGGAATTGGTAGTAGAATGAAGCTTTCTGGACTTCCAAAACAATTTTTACCATTAGGTGATAGCAAAAAACCTATAATAATTCATACTTTAGAAAAATTTTTGCTTTCCGACAAACTTGACTATATATACATAGGTGCAAATAAAGATTGGGTTAGCTATACCGACGAACTTTTAGAAAAATATAATTTAAAAAGCGAAAAAGTAAAAGTTGTTGAAGGTGGCACAGATAGAAATCTTACAATAATGAATATTATCAGTGCAATTGAAAAAGATCATAATATTAATTCTGATGACATAATAGTAACACATGATGCAGTACGTCCGTTTTTAACTTTAAGAATGATAGATGAAAATATAGAAGCGGCCAAACAGTGCGGTGCGTGTGATACAGTGGTTCCGGCCGTTGATACTATAGTAGAATCAAAAGATTCCGATTGCATTTCTTCAATTCCAAATCGTAAATATATGTATCAAGGTCAAACACCGCAAAGTTTTAATGTGAAAAAACTTAAAGATTTATATTCTGATTTAAAAGATGAAGAAAAACTGATTATGACTGATGCTTGTAGTATATTTTCGGCTAGAAATCAGCCTATAAAATTAGTTTTGGGCGATGTTTTTAATATAAAGATAACAACAGTAGGGGATTATAAAATAGCAGAAGCAATTTTAGGGGGGATTGTACAGTGATAAATTATATTTATCAGCTTGTTAGTCCTGGATTAATTGCAGCTAAGTATGAAGATATATCTTCTCAAAATGACGTTATCATTAAACCAACATATATGTCTATATGTCGTGCCGATCAAAGATATTATTTTGGATTAAGAGACCCAAAAAAGCTTAGTGAAAAATTGCCAATGGCTCTTATTCATGAGTGTGTCGGAAAAGTCCTTCATGACCCCACCGGAACATATAAAAGCGGTCAAAAAGTTGTTATGATACCAAATGTTCCATCACCCAGTCATAATCCGGAATTATATGAAAATTATGAAAAAGGTTCAGGGTTCCTTTCCAGCGGCAAAGATGGTTTTATGCGTGAATTCGTTAACTTGCCTGTTGATAGAGTAGTCCCTTATTTTAGTGCAAAAGATCAATGTGCTGCAATAACGGAGTTTGTAAGTGTTGCAGTACACGCAGTTACAAGACTTCTTAAAGTAGCTCATGGGGTGCCAAAATCGATTGGCATATGGGGCGATGGAGGTCTTGCATATGTTTTGTCAAATGTTATAAAAACTCTTATGCCGGAAGTTTACTTGACTGTTATTGGCAAGGATAGTTATAAAATTTCTCAATTTATGTTTGTTGATGAAGTGTTTTTATCTGATGATATCCCCGAAAATTTTAGTATAGATTGTGCTTTTGAATGCGCTGGGGGAGAAGGCAGTTATTACGCAATTAACGACATAATTAAGTATATAAATCCTCAAGGCAGTGCCATGCTTATGGGAGTTAGTGAGAACAAAATTGCAATCAATACAAGAGATATTCTTGAAAAAGGCATTACTTTGGTTGGTTGTAGTAGGTCCGGCAGGGAAGATTTCGAAAAAGCTGTCGAATGCATGGAAAGAATAGAGTTTCAAAATAGAATAGCAAGAATTATATATGAAGATGAGTCTGTTAATAATATAGACGATATATATAGAGCTTTTGAAACCGACAAAAATACACCATTTAAGACTGTGTTTAAATGGAATTTATAAAATTTATAGCAATTTAGATAATAAGGAACGTTCTATGAAAAAAATATGTTTTTTAGGCCAAAATTTATTGTTTATGAGCGGTTGTTCCAGAGTTACAGTATCAGTTGCAAACAATTTATGTAAAGACTATGATGTTTATCTTCTGTCATTTTCAGAGCCGCCCAAAGAGAAAAATTACCTTGTCGACCCCGCGGTTAAGACATTTAATTTTGGCTTGCCTAATGATATTCGTGCAAGACATACATTTAAATATGCTTTTAAACTCAGAAGATTTCTTATTCAAAACAATATTGATGTTTTGATTTCGTCTGGGTCGTTTTCAATACCCGTTTTAAGTTTGATAGCCCCTTTTGTAAAAACAAAGATAGTCTTTTGGGACCATGAAAACATTGCAGGCAGAGATAAAAAATCGATACTTTTTAGATATATCGGATGCAAAATTAGTAGTAAGGTTGTTGTTTTAACCGAGCAAACGCTTGAAGATTATAAAAAGATTTTGAATGTGAGCGAAAATAAGTTGGCTCAGATTTATAATTTTGTTGAGGAATCTGAACATGATGCCAAATGTGATTTGGATTCTAAAAAGATAATTTCTGTTGGTAGAGTAAGCCCGGAAAAAGGATTTGACTTAGCACTTGAAGCATCTAAATTGGTTTTTGAAAAACATCCGGATTGGCAATGGCATATTTATGGAGATGGTTCGGATTTTGAAAGAATATCACAAAAATCAAAAGAATATGGTCTTGAAAATAATTTTATTTTAAAAGGTTCTAGCACTAGCATAAGAGAAAAATATAAAGATTATAGTATCTGTGTTTTACCATCTTATCGCGAAGGTTTTGCAGTGGTTTTAGTAGAGGCAAAGTTGAATCATTTGCCGCTTGTTAGCTTTGATTGTATTTCCGGCCCCGGCGAGATAATCGCTGATGGTGTGGACGGATATTTGATTATGTGCTACAATGTAACTGAAATGTCTGAAAAAATTTGCAAATTGATCGAGAATCCTGAACTTTTAAAATCTTTTTCTAGTCACTCAAAGGATAACATTGATGAGTTTAGTAAAGAAAAAATCATACCACGTTGGCGTGAGTTGATAGATAATATTTAAAGATAGAGGGTATTTTAACGATTATGGCTTTTAATTTATTAGCTAAACGTGATATTAAAAACAATTTTATAAGCATTAGGCATTTTTATATATTGCTTATGTTTGTATTTTTGCTGATAAGAAATATTGGTATTTACACATTTTTACCGGGGAAGGTGGATTCTGCCGTTTCAGCGCTTATTGGCATGGTGGGTATTGCTTTGATTGTTTATGGCGTAATTACGCACAATATAGTAATAGATTTTAAAAAACATACTCTGCTGATTTTATTTATGGTTTTTTTTGGAATTTCATGTTTGGTTAATTATAGGTACGGTATATTACATAATGTGGCTGATTTTATATGGATGACCGTTAGGCTTTTTATCTTATATGTTAGCGGGATTAACGAAACTAAAGAGGATAGATATAAGTTAATATATAAAATACAAAATATAATAATTTATATGTGGCTTTTATTGTCTTTCATTTCCATTTTGACATTAGTTTTTCAGCTTCAATGTAGATATAATGTTAGCGAGAGTTATTGGATTCCGATAGGGCTTTATGAAAACAGACTTTATGGAGCCTTTTTAAATACTAATAGTGCTTCTATTCTTTCGTTTATATCCCTCGTGTTTTCGATTTTTCAAATATCGGTTCCTTGTAAGTTTAATATAAGTAAAAAAATAAATGTTGCAAACGTTGTTATACAATTTTTATATATTTCTCTTTCTGAGGCTCGTGGCACATATATGGTATTGCTGGCAAGTGTTGTTGTTACTGGTTCGGTTGTGTTTTTTTATATTTCGCAGCGTCAAGGTAACACCCGTAATTGCAATAAATATGTGAGAGTGATTTTATCAATTTTGATTGGATTTATTTGTTGTGCGTTGGTTTTAGGTGCCATGTTATTAACCAATAAAGTGTTTTCTTATATTCACATTTTTGAAAAACCTTTAATTGTTTCTAATCAGATACAATTTCATGAAAATACGATGGTGGTTGAAAGAAACGATTTTATAAATAATAACGACGTTTCAAATTCAAGATTTAAAATTTGGATAAGTGCATGGGAAATATTTAAAACCAAATGGCTTTTTGGAATTCCGAAAGGGAACGTACTTGCGTATGCAAAAGAGGCTATGCCGTGGACTTTTATGGCACAGAGAAATTATGATAGGACCCATAATTTTTGGATTGGAGTGCCTCTTTATACAGGCGTTTGCGGAGCTTTGTGTTTCTTTTCGTTTTTTATAAAGCAAGCATTTGGATTTCTGAAGCATTATATTCGTGTTGGCATAAAAAAATCTTCGCCAATGCTAAATCTTTCCATATTAATATTTTTTTCTATCTGTGTTTACGCTTTGGTTGAGCTGGAAATTTTATTTGTAAATACAGCATGTTCGCTCATTTTTTGGGTGTTTTTAGAGTTTGCCAATTATTGTTTAAAAAAATGCAAATGTTAAAAATCGCAGCAAACGCTGTAATAAAAATTTTATTGTTTTGTAGGTATTAATTTATGAGAACAAAAAATTCTTTTATAAATATAATTATAGGTTGCCTTTCTTATGGGATAATAATGATAGGTTCTTTTGTCACACGCAAACTTTTTATAGATGCACTAGGGCTTGAAGTGTACGGTATTGAAGGGGCTTTTACCAATGCAGTTGGACTTTTGGCTATAGTTGAATTAGGGCTTGGTGTTTCAATAGTGTACAAGCTGTATAGGCCTATTGCGCAGAAAAACTGGGAAACAGTCTCAGTTGTTCTGTGTTTTTTGCGTCGCTTTTATAGTGTTGTTGCGGTTGTAGTGTTCTCTTTGGGAGCTCTATCCTCTTATTTTATTGTAATGCCCATAAAAGAGAATTTTTCTAAGATTTGGCTTATAGAAATCTTTATGCTTTACGTTATTGATGTCGTTTCATCTTATTTGTATTCTCATAAGAGATCTATGTTTATAGCGGATCAAAAGAATTATGTAAATAATTTAATACATGTTGTTGTTCAAGTGGTTTTATTTATACTTCAAATAATAGTACTTAAAATATTTGCTTCTTTTGAGGCATTTTTGATTTGTAAGATAGTTTGTCGTTTGACTGAAAATCTTATAGTTTCTTATAGATTCAATAGGCGTTATGGCTTTATAAATCTTAAAACCAAGTCTAGAATGCCGGAGATAGAGAAAAAAGATTTATTTAAAAATATGAAAGCGCTTTTGTGCCATAAAATTTCCAGTTTTGCCGCAACCTCCGTATCGGCACTTATCATTACATATATAGTAGGGGCTAAGGGCAACGGTGTATATAGTAATTACGCTCTTATAGTTATGGCTCTTACTAGTGTTACCAATGAGATTTTTAACGGCATTTTGGCAAGTTTTGGAAATTTTCTTAATACAGAGAGCAGAATTAAAGTTTACAAAAAATTTAATCTGATTTACTTTTTAAATTTTTTAATCTATTCTTTTATTATAAGTTCTTTTTTTTGCTTAGTATCTCCATTTATGGTATTGTGGAATGGTGAGAAATCAGTATTTGATTTAATTACAACTATTTCAATAACTATGTATCTTTTCATTTATGGAATACGCCAATCTATAACCATGGTAAAATGCGTTGCCGGAATTTATGACCCCGATAAATATTTAGCTATTGTAGGCACCATTATAACGTCTTTGTCATCTTGGGTGTTGGCTTATCCGTTTGGCGTAGCCGGAGTTATGGTCGGAAATGTTATTGGTATGATGTCAATTACATATTGGGCTCAGCCGTACTTGGTATATAATGAAGTGTTCCACAAAAGTGTAAAACCGTATCATCTTAAATTTATAATGTATACTGCGCTTACTTCTGTTTATGCGTTTATTTCTTATATGGCTTGTGGATTTATAAAGAATAATACTAATATTTTGAGAAGTGTTTCGGGTGTTCTTGAAAAGATTAAAATCCCGGCGGATAGTTCCATATGTATTTCTGAAATAATTATTAATCTAGTGGTTTGCGTGGTTGTGCCAAATTTAATAAATGTACTGATTTTCTTTAAAACAGAAGAATTCAAAGAATTGCGGGCAGTGGGTAAATCGTTTTTACGCAAAATAAAAAAATAAATAGGAGGCGATTTTGCCGAAATGTTGTTTTCTTTATTTTTGTATTCGATTCGTGTAATACTTCCGTTTATGGCAGCATTTATAACTTATTGTTGTTTTAGGTCACTGTTTGGTAGTCTTAAACCGATACGTCCGCTTGTGGTGCTTTTTAATAAAGCATCCGGCGAAAGAATTCCTATTTTGTACTGGGAAAATTCGATAGGTCGTAGCAAACACTGCGATGTGGTCATAGACAATCCTGCGGTTTCACGTGACCACGCCGTTTTATTTAGGCGCAAAGAGGGCTGGATTATATCTGATACCAATTCAAAAGCCGGTGTATTTTTAAATGGCAAGAGAATTTCCGAAGATGCTAAGGTGTGTATAGGTGATGCTATAACTCTTGGAGGGACTTCGTTTGAACTTTGTAAATCAGATGTTTTAGAAACTAGAAACAACCCTTTAAGCTCATTTTCAAACGAAACCACATACTCAGGTGCAGCAATATTGTTGTGGATTACTTTGTTCCAGATTTTGGCAGCATTCAGTTTTTGTTTTTCACCCGGTAAAATATTATACGAACCCACAGCTGTAATTGGCTTTGTTTTATTGCTCGAATGGGCCGTATATTTTATAAGTAAGTACGTTTTTCATAGAAACAATTTTGAAATTGAATCCATAGCATTGTTTTTAAGTGGCATAGGGATTATAAATTTGTGTACAGTAGACGTTAAAGATGCAATTACTCAAACAACAGCACTGGTTGTTGGGATTGTAATGTTTGAAGTTCTTGTGCTTTTAATCAAACATGCTGATTTTTCCATGAAACTTCGTCCGTATATTGCTGTTTTTGCTATTTTAATTCTAATAGTAAATTTAGTATTCGGAAAAGTAAAAAATGGTGCGCAAAACTGGATTGCTTTAGGAAGTTACTCTATTCAGCCTTCCGAGTTTGTTAAAATTGCTTTTATATTTATAGGTAGCTCCACTTTAAAAGGCATACAAACCGCAAAGAACTTAACAGGATTTATCTTGTTTTCTGCTGCTTGTATGGGCGCTTTGTTTTTAATGGGCGATTTTGGAACAGCAAGTATATTTTTTGTTACGTTTATATTGATTGCGTTTATGAGATCCGGCAGTTTTAGAACACTTATATTAACTTGTTCTTCTGCGGCGCTCGGCGCAGGATTTATACTTAAATTTAAACCTTATATAGCTACTAGATTTTCTGCATGGAGACACGTTTGGCAATATTCAGACGGAGTTGGGTTCCAACAAACAAGAGTTTTAATTTGTGCCGCAAGCGGCGGATTACTTGGACTGGGATTAGGCCACGGCTGTTTAAAAAATGTGTTTGCCGGACCAAGTGATTTAGTTTTTGGTATGCTTTGTGAAGAATGGGGAGTAATTTTTTCTATACTTGTACTTTTAAATATAGTTTTACTTGCAATGTATACAAAGCATGAGGGAGTAAGATGTAGGTCGGTATTTTATACAATATCATCTTGTTGTGCGGCAGGAATGATGGCCTTTCAAATGATTATGAATGTTTTTGGTGTAGTGGATATTCTGCCTCTTACAGGAGTTACTCTCCCATTTGTTAGTATGGGCGGTTCTAGTTTGATTTCTGTTTGGGCGCTTATGGCATTTATAAAAGCTTCTGATGATAGAACTTATTCTATTGCCTGATTTGAAGATAGTGTTAAGAGTGAGGTGAGGCATATATATGAAAAATATGAAATATAGGTCGATTATACTTTACGGTGTTATAATTGCTTTTTTTGCAGGAATTTTCTTTTTTATATATGAATACATAAACAATGCTCAAAAATGGGCGTTTTCTCCTATAAACGGGCATTTTCGTGACGGAAGCATTGTGTCTGGTAAAATAGTGGATTCTAAAGGCGAAATTCTAATGCAAACGCTTGATGGCAAAAAAGTTTACAATTCTGACGAAGGCGTAAGAAAAGCGCTACTTCATACGGTTGGAGATGGTGTATCGTTAATTCCTACATGTGTTCAAAATCGTTATAGCGGTAACTTGTTTGGATATAATATAATTTCTGGTTTTGGCGGTGCAAGTTACATAAATTCCGCACGTAATATTAAACTTACACTTGACTCAAAAGTGTGTTCCAAGGTTTCTAAAAGCTTCAAAGGCCGAAAAGGGGCTGCAATAGCTTATAACTATTTGACGGGCGAAGTAATTTGTATGGTTAGTTTGCCTACGTATGATATTAATAATCGTCCTGATTTATCAAAAGATGATGATGCTTATGAAGGCGTTTATATAAATAGGGCGTTGTCTGCATCTTATACGCCTGGCTCGATTTTTAAAATTTTCACTTCTGCTGCATCTTTAGATTATATGAACGATGCCGAAACGCGTAAATATAATTGCCAAAAAATTAAAATCGTTGATGGCGAAAAAGTAACATGTATGCAAAACCACGGAAATTTAGATTTGAAAAATGCACTTTCTAAATCTTGCGACATTGCATTTTGTGACATCGCTCTGGAGCTTGGAAAAGATAAAATGACTTCTAAAATGGAAAGTTTTGGGTTTAACAATCCGCAATATTTTGAGGGATTAGAGCTTTCGAATAGTTGCTATGATGTCTCTAAAGCTTCTAAAGCGGATTTGGGTTGGTCCGGAATAGGGCAGTATACCGATATGGTTAATCCGATGTATATGTTAAAGGTTATGGGTTCCATTGCAAATGAAGGAGTGGCTGTTGAACCATATATGGTTGATTCGTTTTTCTCTGATGACTCATCAGGTCATTCAAATAAAGTTGCACATAGCTCAAAGAAGACTATATTTTCAAAAACTACCGCTGAAAAGTTAAAAGAAATGATGAGACACACAATGAAAACGCAATATAGAGATTCACTTTTTGGCGGAATTGAAATGTGTGCAAAAACAGGTACGGCAGAAGTTGGGGAGGGCAAAGAGCCACATGGTTGGATGGTAGGTTTTAGCCCCGATAAAAAATTCCCGATTGCATTTGTGTCTGTTGTTGAGAATGGTGGATTTGGAATAAAGTGCGCAGGCCCAGTTGCTGCCGAGATGATAAAATCTATACATTCCAATATGGCCAATTAAAGTTATCTCGCATTTTTAGAATGATTTTATTCTTGACGTTTATGAAATTTTAATGTAAAATATACTTGTTATTTAAATCTTTTAAAGAGGAGGAAAAATATGGCTGACTGTATTTTAGAAACGAAAAATCTTACTAAAAAATATCGTGGCAGAGCAGTTGTTGATGATTTAAATATTAAAATTAACAAAGGTGATATTTACGGCTTTGTTGGTAGAAATGGTGCCGGTAAAACCACAGCTATGAAGATGATAGCCGGTATTATTAATCCCACTTCTGGTAGCGTTACACTCTTTGGCAGTGACAATCTTAACGAGGGTCGCAAAAAAATAGGTATTACTATAGAAAATCCTTCATTTTACCCTCATTTCTCAGCAAGACAAAATATTGAGGCACAAAGAATTTTAAAAGGGGTAAAAGATAAGAAAGTCACAGACGAACTTTTAGAATTAGTAGGTCTTAAAAACGTTGGTAAAAAGAAAGCTAAGAAATTTTCTCTTGGAATGAAACAAAGGTTAGCAATAGCTATAGCTCTTATTGGTGACCCCGAGTTTTTAATTCTGGACGAGCCAATTAATGGCCTTGACCCTCAAGGCATAAGAGAAGTTCGTGAGCTTATCTTAAAAATAAATCGCGAGGCCGGTGTAACCGTACTTATTTCAAGCCATATTCTTACTGAAATGACCAAAATAGCAACAAGATATTGCATTATAGAGCAAGGCAAATTGGTTGAAGAACTTACAAATGAAGAGCTAAATAATAGACTTAAATCATATTTGCGTTTTGTTGTTAGCGACATTGAGCGTGCATGCAGCGTGCTTAAAGAGAATTTTGATATTAAACAAATTGATGTTAAAGATAACTCAGTTTGTGTTTACGATAATTTAAGCGATTATGCAAAAATGAATGAAGTTATGGAACAAAATGGAATTACCGTTGAATCATTTAGCAAAAACGAAGGTGACCCTGAAGATTACTTTATTCAATTGATGGGAGGAATGAAGAGAGATGTTTAATGCGTTAAAATCAGATTTTTATAAACTTTTTAGATCAAAATCATTCTATATTTGTGCGGTTTTGATTGTGGCTGCTTGTGCTTTTTTGGCGTGGTTTGATCATTTGATTATTCTTACGAACCTTGAATTATACGGAACAGATATTTCATCGTTAAAAAGTTATGGTGTAGAGATTGGAAGCGTAGGAGTTCTTAATAGATTACTTTCAATACCGATTGTTATGATTGCTATCGTTGCTGTTTTATTTATAACGAGAGAGTTTTCTTTTGGCACAATAAGATTTCAGGTTTCTTCCGGAATTAGTCGTTTTAAATTGTATCTTTCTAAACTTGTTGTTAATTTGTTTGTTGCTGTTTCCTATGCTATCATTGAAGCAATTTCACTTTTTGTTTCGGGTTATATAGTATGGAATAGTTTCGGAGATTTCGATAGTAAATTTTTTGCAAACTTTGCTGAATATTTTGGTTTAACTTTGTTGTTGGCTTTTGCAGTTGTATGTTTCTATCAAATGTTAGCATTTGTTATTAAAAACAAAATTGGAGCTATGGTAATATGTTTGGGATTCCCAATTTATTTTGGATTGATAGCCAGATACTTGGATACTGTGATTCGCAATATATTTAAAAACGTTGAAGGTATTAAAGATTTTTCATTATTACAATATGTCCCTGATAATTATTATAATGTCTTTAAAACACTAGACTTTACAAATAAATATTTTACAACGGGAATAATTGTTTGTGTATCCTACATAATTATTTCAACAGCTATTGGTATTTGGAGTTTCTCCAAACGTGACGCAGCATAAAAAAATAGTATAATTTATTTTCCATTCGCCTATATATTTGGCGAGTGGATTTTTTATTTTATTATATAAAAGATTTTATAAACAGGAGTGCAATTCATTTGCACGTGTTTTTTGGTGTGTTTTAGCTTGTTTTTGCTGCCGGTAATGTAAAACTCCTGTCTTGTTAAAACAAGTTGCAAATTTTGCGCATTATTTCTTGAAAGTCTAAATACCAAAATATATTAATAAAAAATCATAGTAATAAAAACCGCTTACAGCAACTTGTGCTATAAAGCGGTTTTTTGTTTTTTCAGTATTTTGTTAGTTAATTTCAGTATCTACTAGTTTATGATACGTAAAATTCTTACCGTCAAAAATTCCACTTATTTCGTCGTCTGTGCAATCGGCGGTTCGTGCGTATTTCCACCATTCTTCGGCAAACTTAATGGTATTGAAGTTAGCATCTGTCCACGGTTTTTGGTGTGTAAAATGAACAATGGCCGGATTTTTTCTTCCTTCTTCCCAATCGTGTTTGTTAGAAACCCATTGAGCATAGCTGCTTTCTTCGTATGGCAGTTCAAAGTTTACATGAGTTAGTGCGCCGTATTTGAATGGAAGGTTAAGTATTTTGCCGTATAAAACAACATTTATTGCGTTTTGATCAGGGTACGCTGCTTTGCCTTCGCCCTTATTATTCGAGCAATTTTTTTCTACCCAGTCCATAAGTTTAGTGTCATAACCTTCGTTTCTGATTTTTTCTAAATTCATAAGCAGTACGCCTGAACATATGTATGAATCAACGTTGTCAATTTCTAATACTTTAGAGTATTCGCTTCCCTTGTATATATGACCTTTATTCATGTCATGAATGCCTGCTGCGCAGTAGTTTCTCATATCGGTGTTGAATAACGGTGCTATGTTTTGTCTTATTACAGTATCGCTGTCAATGTAGAGGCACATTTTTTCATCTTTTAGTATCTCAGGGAGTTTTAGGCGGTAATACATTGCTGTTGACCAAAAGCCAATTTCTGAATCTCTAAATGCGTCTCCTGCGTCAACCAAGTTTACGCTGCAGTTTTTATACTTGTTTTTTAATGAATTAATTCTTTCTTTGTCTTCACCGGTAACGTTTGGCGCTAATACAAATGTGAATTTGCAATGTGTGTCTTTGTTAAGATTTTCCATAAGTGAAGTTGCTGAAACGAGTGTTGGCAAAGTGTATTTTTTGTCGAAACAATATGCAACAGATATTTCTTTAGGATCGCTATGGCTTTGTTTCCAGTGCCTCCAGAGTCCAAATGCACCTATGCCGAATATTGCCAGACAAACAAGGAGTATTGCGGAGATGTATTTTCTTTTTTTGTTCATTTAAAAAATCCTTTCTTTGTGTTTTTATCTATATTATTTTTTTGAATTTATATAGCTAATTAAATCTAATACTTTGCAACTGTAAGCCCATTCATTATCGTACCAAGAAACTAATTTTACAAACTTATCATTTAACATTATTCCGGCTTTTTCATCAAAAACTGATGTGCGTGAGTCTCCACAAAAATCGCTTGATACAACAGGTTGATTTGTATATCCCAAAATACCACGCATCTCATTTTCAGAGGCAGATTTAACTACGCTGCATATTTCTTCATACGACGTCGATTTTTTTAATCTGCAAGTTAAGTCTACAACCGAAACATTTATAACCGGTACTCTAAACGACATTCCTGTGAGTTTGCCTTGAAGTTCCGGTATTACTAATCCGCAAGCTTTTGCGGCGCCGGTTGAAGATGGAATGATATTAGTGCTGGAAGCTCTTCCGCCACGCCAATCTTTTATTGAAACGCCATCAACCGTGTTTTGAGTGTTTGTGATTGCGTGAACGGTTGTCATTAATCCTTCTTCTATTCCAAAATGGTCATTTATTACTTTGGCTAATGGTGCCAAGCAGTTTGTTGTACACGATGCATTTGAAACTATGTTCATAGAAGGATCATATTTTTCTAGATTTACTCCGCACACGAAAGTCGGTGTTACAGAATCTTTTGCCGGAGCAGATATTACTACTTTTTTTGCCCCCGCTAATATATGAGCAGATGCTTTTTCAGTGGTGCAAAATACACCTGTAGATTCAACAACACAATAAACATCAAGCGCTTTCCAAGGTATGTTTTTAGGGTCTTTTTCAGAAAAAACATTTATAATTTTTCCATTAACGATTAACATACCGTTTTCTGATGATATATCATCCTCACAAACGCCGTGTGCCGAATCGTATTTTAACATGTACGCCATATAATCCGGAGTTATAAAGGGGTCGTTTATTCCTACAACACTGTATTTTTCCGGTTGCTTAAGTGCTATTCTTAACACCATCCTTCCTATTCTTCCAAATCCATTGATACCTATTTTGATTGGCATAAAACATTTCTCCTTTTAAGAATATACTTAAAATTTATATTTAAAAATTTTATTTAATGCTATTAGTTGATTGGTTTTGAGCGTAGGCCTCAATAAGAGTTATAAGCACGTGTACTGAGAGTAAAATTTCTAGTACAGCCGACGCTAGAGCTGTTGATGAAAAGTTACCAAAGTTTAATATTATGTGTATGCGTGCGCTAAGAGTTATTAAAATTGCTGGTAGCCCAAAAATAAATAATAATTTTGTGTTGTTGGATTCTGTAGATCTTGCGAAAATTTGTGTATAGTACGTTAAGAACATTGACCAAAAACAAATTTCGAACACCTCATAAGGGTCGGGCCTGCTAGTGTTCATAGATAAGAACAATGACATTCTAAAACCAAATAATATGGCAGGCAAGAATATGAAAAACGGAAATTTAGCCATTATATTTTTACCATAAAAATATGTTACTGAAATTAGCAAAAATGATATACACGTCAGTACTAGTAAAAATGAAATTACTACAACTACCCATGGGTAATCGTATTTTGTTGCTCTATCCATACGATATGTAAGTGCGCACCATAAAGATACAGCTGATAACATAATTGAGGATATTGATAAACTTAATTTGTTTTTAATTTCTACGTTTCTTTTGGGTATTTTAGTAAGAAATATGCATGTTATTAATGCAGCAATGCAGATTCCGAATAATACCAAAAAGAATATAGAATTTTCGAATCCGTTTTCTAAAAACTCAAAACAAATTTTTATAGGTGTTAGTGTTATGGCTAAAGCAAAAAAGATAATCCAAACAGTTTTTAAATTCAATTTTTGCCTCCAACTAAAAAGTTCTAAGAATAAATCTTGCATCTTGTCCATATCTATTAATCATATGGCAACAAAACCAGATATATTTATTCAGCACATAATTTTATATTATTTGCATGTTAAAGTCAATAAAAATAAAGTTAAAAATTGAGGTAGTATTAAATATGAAGAAACAATTTTTTTTAAAAAGAATTTTAATATTAATTTTTATGTTTTTGTTTATGATATTAGTTCCGCTTTTGGCATTAAAAGGGGGCTGTAAAACTATTAGGCCGAATAATCAAAGTAGGGATATAAAAGTAGGGGATGTGAAATCGGAAAATTCAAGATTTTTTAAAGTTATGGATCAAAGCAACGGCGAGATAATCAATATAAAAGATGAAGATTTTTTAATAGGGGTAGTTGCATCAGAGATGCCGGCAAAATTTAATTCAGAAGCTCTAAAAGCACAAGCGGTGGCGTCTTATACATATTTTTCTCGTCAAAGAGAGAAAAGTAGGGAAAATGGTAAAAATGATTTTGATTTTACAGTTAACACTCAAAAAGGGATTAACTATATAACAGAAGAAAAAATGAGAAATAACTGGGGCGATAATTTTAATAGTTATTATGGCAAAATAAAAAACTGTGTAGATTCTGTTTATGGTGAAGTTTTAAAAGAGGATGGAGAATTAATTTTAGCAGTTTATCATGCTATATCTTCCGGTAAAACAGAAAAATCTGTTGATGTTTTTGGTGGCGAATGTAAATATCTTACAAATGTTTGCAGTCCGGGCGATAAATCTGCACCGGGCTACGAAACCGTAGTTAAAGTGGATTTGGAAAAATTTAAATATGTGCTGTCATCAAAATTTGGCAATTGTAATTTTGACGGTAACCCTGAAAATTGGGTTGGCAGTATAGAAAGAACAGAAGCCGGAACGGTTAGGAAAATAAATATATGTTCTCACGATTTTAAAGGTACGGAAGTAAGAACTATGTTTGCGTTGCGTTCTTCTAATTTTGATATAAGCTTTAGTAAAGAAGACAACAAATTTGTTTTTACAGTGCGTGGTTATGGCCATGGTGTTGGAATGAGCCAGCGTGGAGCGGAGGCTATGGCACTTGAAGGAAATGATTATAAAAAAATACTTTCTTGGTATTATCCGGGAACAACCACAGAAAAAATATTTTAAATATAGTTTGAACTTGATTCATATAATGATATAATCTGAATCATGAGGTGAATTTTTATATGTGGTTTCTTAGATCAGGGTTAACTTTTATGGATTTAATAACGAGGATATTAGCTGTATTTATGATAGTATTTGCAATATTGCCGTTTCATGAATTAATGCATGGGTGGGTTGCATATAAACTTGGTGATAACACAGCAAAATCTTTAGGGAGATTAACTTTTAACCCTATGGAGCATTTTGACCTTTTAGGTGCTTTGGGTATATTGATTTTTGGATTCGGGTGGGCCAAGCCTATCCCTGTTGATGCAAGAAATTTTAAAAATCCAAAGAGAGATATGGCAATAGTAGCGGCTGCAGGACCTTTGGCCAATTTATTTGCCGCTTTGGTTGGCGGTGTGGTTTTAAATGGTGTTATATGTTTTTGTGCAATTAACCCACCTGTTATCTGGATTTGTAAAATTTTAAGCTATTATATTTATTTAAATGTTGGTATAGCGGTATTTAACTTGATTCCGTTAGGTCCATTGGATGGCTTTAAAATTGTTAGTGCTTTTTTGCCCGAAAAATTTTTAGATTTTTATTATAATAATCAGCAAGTAGTTAATCTTTCATTGATTTTAATTTTGTTTTTGGGCGTGTTTAATACCACTATTGTTTTTTTAGAGAGTTTTCTGTATGATTTTATTATTCAAATAACTCATTATATTTTTGTACCTATTATTTGATTAGAGTTTGTATAAACAAATAAAAAAAGGTTATGATAATTTCCTAAGTTGAAATATCGAAAGGTGCTGCCAATGGACTGGATTAACTTTTTGCGAGTGCTTTTATGGGTTTTATGTGGGTTGATAGTTCTTGTAATGGCGCTTTTGTTTATCCCACTAAAATTTAAAATATGCTATGAGAAAAGCAAATTTAAAGTTACAGTTTTTTTACTTGGGTTAAAATTTAATATGTATCCTTTGCCCAAGCGTTTTAATTCTGCTGCTTCGACTCCTTCTTTAAATAGTACGGAACCTCCTAAAAACATTAGCGATAACATAAAAAAGTTTTTTACTAATGTATCTTCTGTTTTCAGTATTGCAAAAAAGAGTTTTGAAGAAATATTTAAAAAGATAAAGACCAAAAAAATTGTATTTATATCATCAATTGGTGGGGCAGATGCGGCAGACGCAGCATTAAAATATGGCAGAATGTGTTCGGTTGTTTACCCTGTGTTTGGGGTTTTAAATAAATTAGCAAATCCACGTGAATATGTAGTGAGGTTGTATCCCGAGTTTTTAAGTGATAAGATTGAAACAGATTTTGTTTGGGTATTAATCGCAAAACCGATCGATTTGATTATTGCAGTGTTTAGAATTTTAAAATTTATAAGAGAAATGAAATCAAAAAAGAAAATAAAAATGGAGGAATTGTCATGAGCAACAAAGTAGAAGATATGATGGAATCAACCCTTGCAAAGCTTAAAGAAAGCGTTAACGCAGATACAATCATAGGCAACCCCATAACTACGCAAGATGGTACTGTAATTATACCTGTTTCAAAAGTAACTTACGGATTTGCTGCCGGTGGCACTGATATAAAGCCACCGCACAATGTAAGCGAGCCGCTTTTTGGAGGCGGAAATGGGGCAGGAATGAGTATAATTCCGGTTGCGTTTTTAGTTATATCCAACGGAGATGTAAAATTGCTTCAAGTGGAATCGTTTAATAGTGCGGCTGACCGTATAATCTCTATGGCACCCGACTTAGTTGATAAAATTAGTAAAATGATAAAGAACAAAAAAAGTAAGAACGATAAGCAAAACGAAAAATGATTTTTAAAATTTTAAAATGTGCAATTTAATATTAGAGGCTTGACAAAATATAGTTTAGCCTTTAATATTTTTATTGTTTTATTTTATTAACTATTTAAGCGAGGGAAAAAATAATGGATTTTCAAAAATCTAATACTAACGATTTAGAAGGCAAAAATGCAGTTTATGAAAAAGTAAAGGAAATTCTGTGTGAAAATTTTGATGTAAAAGAATCAGATATAACCATGGATACAGATTTTGTTAAAGATTTAGAGGCTGATTCTTTAGATTTAGTTGATTTAATTTCTAGCGTGGAAGATAAATTCGGAATAGAAATTGGCGATGATTTTATTTTCGAAATTAAAACTGTTTCAGATGTGGTAAAGTACATAAACGATAATAACATCGATCTAGGTGTATAAAAAACAAAAATAAAGACAATTTATTTAAATTAGGTTATTGACTTTAAGTTTGATAAATAATATAATTGTCCGTGTAGGTAATCAATTGATTGAAATAGGGGTATAGCTCAGTTGGTAGAGCAGCGGTCTCCAAAACCGCGTGCCGAGGGTTCGAGTCCTTCTACCCCTGCCAACGGATAAATATAAGCTGATATAGCTCAGCAGGTAGAGCACTTCCTTGGTAAGGAAGAGGTCACCGGTTCAAGTCCGGTTATCAGCTCCATAAATTTTGTATGGTATACGAGGTACGAATCATTTTAAGATTTGTGCCTCGATTTTTGTTAATATGTGACGTGGGCTTAATTGACTTTCAAAATACTGTTATATATAATTTTTCTTGTAAATATTAATACATAAACCTAGGCAAGCGAGTTGTTTTGATAGGAAAATTTAATATTGATAAGAGGAGATTTTATGTATAACATTAAAAGCGAAATCGAAAAAATAGCTGTTAAAAATCCCGGTGGTACTAAGTTTATTAATGCGGTTACAGAAGTACTAAATTCAGTAAGTCCTGTTTTTGAAGATGGTAGATATGAAAAAGAATCAATAATAGAAAGAATAACTGAGCCAGACAGACAAATTTTATTTAAAGTGGCTTGGACAGATGATTCCGGAAAAGTTCAGGTTAATCGTGGTTATAGAGTTCAATTTAACAATTCGCTGGGACCTTATAAAGGCGGACTCAGATTTCACCCTACTGTAAATATAGATGTAGTAAAATTTTTAGCTTTTGAGCAGATTTTCAAAAACGCTTTAACCGGTTTGCCGTTAGGCGGCGGAAAAGGCGGAAGCGATTTTAATCCGAAAGGGAAGAGCGATGCCGAAATAATGAGATTTTGCCAGAGTTTTATGACAGAACTTTACAAACATATTGGTGCGGATAAAGATGTTCCTGCCGGCGATATTGGTGTCGGTGGGCGCGAGATAGGTTATCTTTTTGGTCAGTATAAGCGTATTAGAGGAATATATGACGGTACACTAACAGGCAAAGATGTACTTTACGGTGGCTCGTTTGTTCGTAAACAGGCAACGGGTTATGGATTAGTATATTTTATGCAGAATATATTGGACGCAAATAAAATCAATTTAAATAATAAAAACGTTTGTGTTTCAGGAGCGGGAAACGTTGCTATATATGCTGCCGAAAAAGCTGTACAGTTGGGATATAATGTAGTAACTTTATCCGATTCGTCCGGCTGGATTTACGACCCTAACGGTCTGGACATAGATTTTATTAAAGAAATCAAAAAAGTTAGGGAAAACAGATTAGATTTATATTTAGATAAATATCCAAAATCAAAATATTATAGCGGAAAATTTGATTGGAGCGTGCCGTGTTTTGCTGCACTTCCGTGTGCGACCGAAAATGAAATTGATGAAACAAGTGCAAGAAATTTAGTAAATAATGGCTGCGTAATACTTTGTGAAGGCGCTAATATGCCGCTTACTTTAGGCGCATTAGAAGTAATTCGTTCAAGTAATATTTTATACGCACCGGGGAAAGCAGCTAATGCCGGAGGCGTTGCTGTTTCCGGTCTTGAAATGTCACAAAATAGTATGAGACTGCAGTGGAGCTTTGAAGAAGTTGATAATAAGTTAAAAGATATTATGGCAAGGATATTTAATGATATATCATCGACTGCAGAAAAATACGGTATGCCAAAAGATTATATGGCCGGAGCAAATATATTTGCGTTTAAAAAAGTTGCTGAGTCTATGATTAGTCAAGGTGTGGTTTAAGTTATTGATTTTTCAAAAGTTCGTTTTAAAAAACCCCTTGT
>CAYUTE010000017.1:0-6036 GCA_964447545.1 uncultured Eubacteriales bacterium | reverse complement strand
CGTGCCGCAAGGCACACTTAGTTGAAAAAAGCAGCCTTTCGGCTGCTTTTTTCATGGCGCGCTGCAAGGGATTCGAACCCCTGACCTTTTGGTTCGTAGTTTTGTAAGTTATGTTTTATTATACATTTTTTCTGACCTGTTTAAACCCTTTAAAACCTATATATATCAAGGGAAAACGGCGATTTAATGACAGTAAATGCAAAAAGCATAGGCGTGTCAATAAGCCGTAAAAAAAGCAAAAATGTTAGAAAAGTGTTAGAAAAAGGCTACTGTTATATGTTAAAAAGTTGACCGCAGGAAACTGCGGTTTTCTTTATGCGTGGCAGAGATTATGACGGGTACAGGGTGTAGAGTGTCGGAGCGTGGCAGAAAGTAGTCCCCTGTATTCAGCAGATAAAATTAAAGCTCCCGCAAGGGAGCTAAACTATATTAAGCCTTGTAGATGATAAGCTGTTTTTTTATGATAAGCAAAAATGCACGCAGAAACTTAATGCGAGAACTTAACCACCTTATCGGGAATGCCTTGTAGATGATAAGCTGTTCATTACAGAAAGTTGAAATGCACGAAGCAATTATCTGTAAGGAACAGCTTTTCAAATAGCTTATTGAATTTAATATGTTATTTAATATCTGATATAACTCTTACTACTTTTCCTAAAACTGAAATATCGCTAAAATTTATTGTTTCTGGTGTAAATTCACTGTTTATTGGTAAAAGTGTGACATTACCTTTATTTCCGCTTAAAACAAGTTTTCTGACATATATATTTTTTGAATTTCCTTTCTTTGTATAGCAAATAATATCACCTGTTTTATATTCGCTGATTTCTTTGAATTCAAATTGAACTTGATTGCCTTTATATATCTGCGGTTTCATACCGTCATCACACACGGGCAAGCCTATTGCTTGATTGATGTTTTGTGTAATCTTTATAGTATCCTCTGTGATTGTCTTAATGTTACTAACGCCTTTGCCCTTAATCGTCTTCATACTGCTTTTTGCTATTTCTGTTATAAAGTCTGCCATAGGCATATTGTCAACGATAGTTTCAAATTCTTTCATCTGTTGACTTGTTACTTTGTTTTCAATCATTCCAAGAGTTGTAGGGATAATAGTTTTTTTGAACTCACAGAAAAACTTATTAATCACAGCAGGAGCATTATCAAGATACGCTTCTATAATCAATGCTTCTTCGTTTTTATATCCGCAAACCTTTGTAAGAGCCTTTGAAACCTTATCAGACGGCGCACGGTTGTTCTTGTTATTCCTCAATGTGCTTATGTATGCAGGAGTAATATCTACATCATACTGTTTACATCTCTCTGCAATTTCTTTTACTGTCAGACCGCTGTTTTCAATGATTGAATTTAATAATGCTGTATATGCCATATTTTTCACTACCTTTCTTGAGTATAATAACATAGAATAACTTTTTTGTAAATAGGTGTTGACAAAATAATTAGACTGTGGTATATTTTGCTTGTAAACTAAGTAGTTACTATTTGTCGACAAAACAGTTACAATACAGTTTGCGTGCATACTTGCACCGTTTTTACGGTGCGGAAGCACCGTAAAAGGTGCTTTCTTACTTGACTAAATATCAAATTATGAGAAACAAAAATTAAGGAGGTTAAAAACATAACAAATTTAATTAAAAGCTCAAACATAATTGCAGAGTCAATGTTTAGACTGAAAGAGCCGTTATATAAAAGTGACCAAACAATTATAAAACAATATGGCTTTGGCGAGACTAAAAAACTAAAAGTAATAACAATGAAATCATTAAGAACGGCAGGGCTTGAAGTTGACGATAAAAAAGTTAATACCCGTTGTTCTGTAAATGAAGCAAAGCTCAGTAATAATATATCAAGAGCGAGAACTCATATTTATGAATTAGCTTGCTGTAATGAGTGGGATTATTTTATAACGCTTACTCTTGACAGTACAAAGTATGATAGAACAGACCTTGAAAAATATCATAAATCTTTTACAATATTCCTTCGTGATTACGGTAAAAAATACGGTATAAAAATCAAAATACTTCTTGTTCCTGAATTACATAGTGACGGAAAGTCTTGGCACTTACACGGACTGATTAACGGATTGCCCGAAAGCCATTTACACAGATTTAAAATAGGCGATACTATGGGCAAGAATATAGCAGAAAAAGTAAAAAAAGGCGATACGGTATACAAATGGGAAGCCTACGAAAATAGGTACGGTTGGTGCGTGTTTGAACCTATAAAAAATCACGAAGCAATATGCAAGTATATTACAAAGTACATAAACAAAGATTTAGAAAGAAGCGTAACAGAGCTTAACGCTCATTTATATTATCATAGTAGAGGTTTAAAAAAATCAAAAGAAATTATGCGTGGCAGACTATTAACGCCTTTAAAATATGATTTTGTTAATGAATACTGCAAAATAAAAACTTTGCCATACTCACAAGAAGCTATTGCTTTTTTCGATAACTGTATTCTCAAAAATTAAAGAAAGGAGTATATATGACAGAAACAATTAACGATATTTTGACAGTAAAAGATGTTTGTAAAGTAATGAAAATGGGAAAAAATACCGTTTACAGTATACTTAAAAATGGAAAATTAAAGTCTATAAGAATAGGAAAAAAGTATTATGTTCCGAAGTTGTTTTTAAATGATTTTATAAACAAGTATAGATAAATCAAAAATCTTGTATTATAATGCTGTTTATAACAGTAGTCTTTCTAAAAGAAAGGAGTAAAAAATGACAGGAAGCCTACAACAAAAAAACGGCAAATATTATGCCGTCATAAATTTAACCGATATTAACGGTAAGCGTAAACAAAAATGGATTCCAACAGGTTATGTGGTCAAAGGCAACAAGAAAAATGCAGAAAAATTTTTGCGTGAAAAACTCAAAGAATTTGAATTGCAGAAAAACCTTATTCCGACTGATGTTTTGTTTGCTGATTATATTAAAATATGGCTTAATCAAAAAGAACTTGGCGTTGATAAAATTACATTTCAAGGTTATAGAAGTGTTGCAAATGCACATATTATTCCGTATTTTGAAAAGAAGAAAACAAAATTATCAGATGTCAGCCGTGAGGATATTCAAGAATATATAAATATTAAGACCAAAAACGGCAGGCTTGACGGAAAAGGCGGTTTGTCTGCTAAATCAATAAAAATTCATAAATCAATAATACAGCTTGTATTAAAAGAGGCTGTTAAAACAAATTTAATTCTTAAAAACCCTTGCGAATTTGTGACATTGCCCAAAATGGAACGCAGAGAAATATCCTTTTATGATGAACAGCAAATTGTAAATTTGTTTAAATCAATTAAGAATGAAGAATTATATCCGCTTATTTATCTTACTGTAATATACGGCTTAAGGCGTAGCGAAGTTCTCGGCTTGAAATGGGATAGTATTAATTTCGATAATAAAACCATAACAATTAAACATACGGTTGTGCGCTTTGATACTGTTGTTGAAAAAGACTCAACAAAAAACAAGTCAAGCCTTCGTTCTTATCCTTTAACTAAAGAAGTTGAGCAGATTTTAAAGGACTTGAAGAAAAGGGAAGAAGAAAACCGAAAATTATTTGGTGATGCGTATATCGACAACGATTATATTTTAAAGTGGGAAAACGGAAAACCGTATGCACCCGACTACATAACTATGAAATTTTCTAAAATATTAAAAGCATACAATTTACCGCATATTCGCTTCCACGATTTAAGGCATAGCTGTGCAAGTTTGCTTGTTGCAAACGGCTTTCAACTTAAGGATATTCAAGAATGGCTTGGGCATTCTGATATTCAAACTACTGCAAATGTATATGCACATTTAGACGCAAGAAGAAAGAACAATATTGCTAATGCTATGTCAAGTGCATTTAAGTTCTAACCGTGTTAGAAAAAGTGTTAGAAAAATGCATTTTAAACATAAAAAACAAAAACCTCAATACTCCAAAATCGTTGAAATATCAAGGTTTTATGGTGGCGCGCTGCAAGGGATTCGAACCCCTGACCTTTTGGTTCGTAGCCATATTAAAACAACGTATTATCAACGATTATTTTGATTTTAAGACAAAAATCAAGACGATTAAACAATATGTTTTTCAATTAATTCAGCAGCATCCTGAATCTTTGACCGCCTTATATGCGTATAAATATTTTGTGTTGTGCGAATATCTGCGTGCCCCATGATTCTTTGAGCTGTTCCCTCATCTACTCCTGCTTCATAAAGAATTGTGGCGTATTCGTGTCTTAATTGGTGAGGGGTAAATATTGCGCCTGTTGCTTTCTTATATGCATTCATTCTGTGATTAAATTGAGTTTCCGACAAAAGCGTTTCGTCTTCATTTGCAAAAATAAACAAGGTTTTCTTTTTTTGTGTCTCTAAAATAGTGCGAAGCGGCGAGAGAAGAGGAATCGCTCTTTCACCTGCCTTCGTCTTTAAATGATCTTTTAAAACAGGCCTATTGTTCTGATAAATTAGATTTCGACGAATATAAATCAAATTGTTTGTAAAGTCAATATCCGACCATTGCAATGCAAGTGCTTCTCCACGCCTGCACCCGGTATAGAGTAAAAAGAACGGAAATAGTCCAAATGAAGCAGATACATTTTCCTTTATTATTTTTACGGTTTCGGGTGACGGTGGAATTCTTTCTGCAACAGGAAGATGTTTTGGAAGCTGTACATATTCCGCAGGATTTACATCTGTATATCCGTTGACAATAGCATATTTATAAATTAATCCTATAACTACTTTCTGCATTTTCACCGTTTTTGCAGAAAATTTTTGCATAGCCAGACTTTCTAAAAGCCGTTTAACATCAAAAGGCTTAATTTCATCAATTTTCATTCCGTTAAATGATTCTCTTGCACGTTTGAGCGCTGGAGAATAACAAACTTGCGTTCCGTATGCAATATCATTGAAATGGTTTTTCTCCCACTCTTCAGAGACAGACTGAAAGGTCTTTTTATTGGTGTTATCAGAATTATTTATAATTTTAGCAATTTTCTCATTAATTTCAGCATTAGTATGACCGTAAACTGATGTGCGGACTTTTTTTCCGTCTCGATAAAAGGTTATCTTTTTTTCAATTCTCTTTGACATAAAACCACCAAATTAACAATTATTCGAAATTTATGACAAAGCATTAATTATTAACTTACATCATAATATCTATTCAGCAAAACAAGGGTAAGAAAGAGCATAATCATTGAGGTAAAAACTAAAAGTACAAAATAGGGCTGTTGACTTACAATTCCTATACTTTTTAGAAATTCAAGAAAAGCAACAATAATAAGGGATACGCACGACATGACAAATGAACGCAATACAGCTCCAAAGAATGTCGGAGATTTTCCCAAATATGTCTTAGTCTTTTTCTTGCATTTACCTGATAAATGTTTTTTAGAATAATGTAACTTGTGACGCAGGTATATGTATAAATTTTCTACGCATTCATAAAACTCAGATTTCTTTACGTCTGAACCTTCACTATATTTTTGTTTAAATTTATTAAATTTCTCATCGAAATTATCAGGAACTAAATAGGGATATTCATCAAAAACATGGTTTATTTCTGTTATTAAATATGTTGCAGAACAATCACGATTTAAAAGGCGAAAAATAGGCGCAATGAAATTTATATACTGCTCTTTTAATATGCTGTTTCCCTGGCCCTTACGCTGTTGAAAATATGCGATTGTTGCTGAAATTACGGGTACGGATGCAGCCGCAATAATCGGAGCTATATCCTTGAAAACATCTGACATAAACAACACTCCTTTGAGGATATAAAAATTCCCGGACTTGATTTTATAGTCCGAGAAATGATACAATATAACCGCTTTGGTAAAAGCTGGTTTCGAGAATATCACCTCTCAGACCACGGACCGTTCATCTGTTCCAGCAGGTGGGCGGTCTTTTTTTATTAATGTTTTTTAATTTTAAATGGAAATCAGGTTTTTGTTAAATCGTCCGTTTTGTTTAAAGTAGCCTAAAGGAAAAGCCTCTTCGCTTTGGCTACC
>CAYUTE010000016.1:0-6588 GCA_964447545.1 uncultured Eubacteriales bacterium | reverse complement strand
AGCACGCTCGCGCGTGCTTTTTTCTGTCTATGGGCTACAAAAAAGATTTTTTGCCGTTTTTGCGTATGAATTCGAACCCTCACCATAATTGTCCGGTGCGTAAAAAGCCTTATTTTACGCTCTTTTTTAATGTTCGAGCTGGACTTGGGGGTTCAGATTTCCTTGCTTTTTATTTTGTGTTTGGGAGCAAGGGAACATGAACAGCAATAAATCTTGAACTTTCAAATTTAGTGGTGGTGAGCCACCGTCAGTCAATCAGTTGCTGTACCACCTTCAGACCGCCTGTAAAAATCACCGTGATTTGCTCTTTGGAATCTACCATTATGCATTCGAGCAGTTGTCTTACGATTTGCTCATCGTATTCCATCGGTCGGTTCTTCAGTCCGTCCAAGATGGTGTATATATCGTCGAGTTGGGATTGGGTCGTTTCTCGTCTGAGTTGCACATCTTGAATTTCGCCAAGTTGCTGTTGGAGTTTTACCTTTTCATCCATGAGCCTTTTGGCTTTTTCTTCATCGAAGGTATCCACCGTTTCGTGCGGCGATGCAGCCAACCGTTTTCCCGCATAACAGTTGTTCTGCGCTTTCCAGCAACGATTCCACGTTGCTCCAACGCCAAACGGATTCTTTCAATTCCATAATTGTCATTATACGGATGTCCTTCGTATATCCCTTTGATTGTTGCCGAAAGAATCATTTTTCTGCTTGGCTTGACTCTTGACTTCAAAAAACGATAATATCCCGATTCGCTGACATCAAGGGCGAACACATATCTCTTACAGCCCAAATGCCGTTTTTTGAGAGTATGTATTCATAGCGTAAGCAAGCTTTTACTTCTTTCGGCTGACGGCGAAAAAACCGAGGGCATCCTTTAAGATTTCGTTGGCTCTTTGTAGTTCCGTTACTTCTTGTTCAAGCTCGCGGATTCTACGTTCCTGCGGATCAAGGGGAACTCTTTCATGTCCGCTTCCCACATGTGCACCTTCACCGTACAGTTTCCTTTTACACCGCCAATTCGATAATGCGTAGTACGGTATCCCTAACTGTGCGGCAGCTTTTCGCAATCCGATCTCGTCAGATAGTCTCAGGGCTTCTTCTTTAAATTCTTTGTCGTAGATCATTCTTTTCTCACATTTCCTTTTCGTTTATTATATACTATCTTGGTGAGTTTGTCGACATCACAAGCAAAGCCTGCATCACGCACGAAGTGCGCATCATGTTCCGCAAGGAACGCATCATTCGAAAAAGATGTTTTAGTATTTTTTGTGGGTAAAGTTGAACTTTCGTAACGACAGTACTAATCTATATTAAGTTTTATTAAAACTCTTTATTTCACATGACTTCTCCACTTAATATAATTAGAATGAGGGTTTCAAAAATATTCGCTTTTAACTGTTTCTTTTAGAATTTTAAGTTTTCTGTCTTCAAGTCCAATTACTATAGGAAAAAAGTCGTTTTAAAAATCACTTAAATTAAGACTAATAACAAAGATACCATTGTTATTGGTTCAAATTGCAAGTCTCTTAATAAAATTCAGTTTTCAATAGTAGCAAAATATATCTTATTTTCTTTTACTATAATTGATCGTTTAAATATTTTTTGTTCATTAATTAAATTGAATTTTCCCTCACTATCGATACTATTACTATTTACATCAAAAGAATACAAATGAACTTTTGAAGATGTTTTAATAATTATATTATCGATTTTTATATTTATTATAATTTCATGAATCTTTCTTGAAAAATTATTAGGATCAATAAGAATATAATCTTGATTGCAATTATAACATTGAGGCCAAACATATGAAATTTTTAGCTTTATTTTATCATTAGGTTGAATTTTATTATTAAAGTTAACTTTCAACAAATTAAATGTAGACAAACTATTATTTGATATTATTTCCCAATTAGCCGATAAATTAGAACAATCGTATTCAGAATTACATTTTTCTAATTGACCATTGAATTTACAATTATCATTACCTGAGCAGTCAACACAATTAAGTCCAATATTTGATATTTGCTCTAGTGAATCTCCACCAATTCTCAAATAAAAACTTCCTACATCTGCTGACGAAGAGTTATTACCATCAAACAACCAAGAATATTGTAAATCGCTATTTTTACCCGCTTGTATTTCACCACTAAGCTGTAAATTTAAATACAGCTGATTAATATAAATCTGTTTGTTCTCATATGTATCAGAAGATGAATTTTTTTTATATATGTAATTAATTAATCCATATAACGGTATATTCTTTTCAAGTAGTTTTTCATATGTTTCTAGTGAATGCTTATATTTTTTTAAAACTAAAAACAAAGATATAATAATGGCCACCAATATAATAATTATTATCCATACAAAATTGTTAAATACTATTGGGACAATAGTTAATAAAATAGCAATTCCCCAATCAATAATATGATAAATTAAATCTTTATCTTTCATAATTTTGTCCCTCACTGGTAATATTAAAAAATCCTCTTAGATAATAAATACGGAGAAACCATTTCCATTCGCATAGCACCCGAACCTTTTAGAAAAATAACTGTATCATTGTCAATCGATAGTCTTTCTATAACATCGACAATGTCTTCATAAGTAAAAGTATTATAAATCTTTTCTGATGGTATATTCACCAAATCAACGGTTATATACATAGCTGCTTCTCCAAGCGTGATAATATAAAACTCTTGTTTAAGTTTATCTATAAATTGTCCAAGTTTTCTATGTTCACTTTCAGTCTTTTCCGCTAATTCTAACATTGAGCCTAAAATTAATATTTTTTTACTCTTATGGAGCTTTGAAACATATTCGATACCTTGACACATTGAAATAAAGTTGGCATTATACGAGTCTACAATTACTTGGCTACCATTTATACCTTTGAAGCAATTATATCTGCCAATTGGTGATTTAATTTTTTCTAATCCATTTTTAATTTGATTTGTTTTAATATTTAATACATCTGAAACTCCTGCTGAAAAAAGAGCCGCATATATCCCACCAGTACCAGTAGTATTTAAACGCACATTAGTTATTCGACCACTTCTCGTAGACAAATCTATAGAAGACAAATTACACGCGCCATAAGATGAGATTTTATTTATTGAATAGTCAGTTTTCATTTTTTTACTTACTTTCAAAATACGTTTATCATTCTGTTTGGCAGACCAATTATGCAAATTATCATCATCATCATTTATTATTAAAAAGCCATCAGATTTTAATAACCGATACACCGTTAACTTTTCGTACATTATCTTTTCAATAGATTTGAACCTAGAATAATGTGCGAGATTAATATTTGTAATTATTGATATATCTGGCTGAGCGATCTTACAAAACCGTTCGATTTGCCCTTCTGCATCCATTTGCATTTCGATTACAAGGCAATCATATTTTGATGATAGCTCTTGCAAAACTTCAACACACATAGCTAGCACAGAATTTCTAATGCGATGTATTTTTTTTACATTTAAATTAATTGATAAGCTATCAACAATCGCTTGGCAAGTAGTCGTCTTTCCTGTACTACCAGTAACCGCTATTACTTTAATTTGACTTTTTTTTATAAAATATTTAGTCAGTTCTATTAAAGCTTTTAATCCATCTTCAACCAAAATATACGCTACATTGTCGTTTTTGTTAAAATATTTAATATCATCAATAATAATTATTGACGCACCATTTTTTATAGCAGTAGCAATCGTATCGTGTCCATTTTGAGATCCTCCAAATCCAAAAACACTATCTTCATTATTAGTGAAGCCTAATCCTCCATCAATATTATTATATTTAGTACTATTAATGCAAAAATAAATATTGTTATTTTTTATTAAATCCGCATATATAGTAACTCCTGTAATTGTAATATTTTCATTACATTGAAGTTCAATTCCAGTAATAGTTGTTAAAAGCTCGTAATAAGATATTTCAACCATAAATCATCGCTCCTATTAAGTTATATTTTATCACATAAGCTCCTTTTTTTCAACATTTAATGATTATAATTGCAATTTAAACTTTGAATTTTTTCCAGTTTTACATCAATTGTTAATCCCCCTATAAAGACAACCTTTATTTTCTCTTTGGATTCCACGACTACGCATTCGAGAATTTGGCGAATGATTTGGTCATTGTAGGTAAGCGGATGATTTTTGAGTCCGTCAAGTATTGTGTATATTTCATCAAGGCGGGATTTTGCGTTTTCTCTTTTCTGCTGTACCTCCGCATACTGAGCAAGCTGCTGCTCCAATCGGCCTTTTTCATTTATCAGTTCCGTTGCCTTGGCTTCGTCAAAGCTTTCTACCGTATCAGAGGATATAGCGGTCAGCATTTTATGAAATTCTGCATCTATTTCTGCTATGCGAATCTGTATATCAAGGCTTTTATCTTCAGTATCGCTTTGATCCAGTCCTATTCCGATATGAAGTTTCAGCGTTTTGAGTACATCGGCATTTTGCTTGGCTGTATTTATAACAGCTATCATAATCGCATTTTGCAGTACGCTTTCTTCAATACTCGGTGAATGGCGGCAGTATTTTTTGCCGTAATCAAGACGGCTGATGCATCGCCATACGATTTTCTTTTTGCCTTTAGTCGTCCATGTACATCTGCGATACGGTGTTACGCATTCTCCGCAGATAAGCAGTTCAGTTAAGGCGTATTTACCTGAATATTTACCTAGTCCGGTTTTTGTTCCGACCTGTTTCACCTTACGCTTGCCCGAACGCCGTGCCATTTCTTCCTGAACTCTGCCGAAGGTGGCAGAGTCTATAATCGCAGGATGATTGCTTTCTACATAATATTTTGGTCGCTCATCGTTATTGATTTTCACTTTTTTAGTAAGGCTGTCCGAGATATATGTTTTGTTAAGCACGGCATCACTTTTGTATTTTTCATTGGTGAGGATGGATTGTATCGTTCCTCTAAGCCATGAGCCTTTGCCTGATGATGTCGAAACACCGTCAGTATTTAAATCATCTGCGATTTTTGCAAGGCTGTTACCTGCGAGAAATCTCTCATTTATTCGTTTAACGGTTTCAGCCTGTTCGGGATCAATTTTAGGTTTGCCGTCTGCGCCTTTTCTGTAGCCTAAAAATCTTTTGTATTGGAACGGTACATTGCCCTCTTTGGCACTCTGTGCCTTGCCTCATTTAACATTGGCGCTGATATTTTCGGTTTCGCTCTGTGCGATACTGCCATAAATGGTGATATAAAACTTTGCACTGGGATCGGTACTGTGAATGCCCTGTTCCTCAAAAAATGCATCTACGCCTAACTCTTTCAGCAGTCTTGTATTTTCAAGACAGTCGACAGTGTTTCGGGCAAACCGTGATATGGATTTTGTAATAATCATATCAATCTTACCTTGCTTACACATTTTAATCATACGTTTGAATTCATCGTGCTTTTTAAGGCTTGTACCGGTAATACCTTTATCTGCAAATATTACAACCAAAGACCATTTGGGTTCACTGTTAATTTTTTCGGTGTAGTATTTAGTTTGTACCTCGTAACTGTTCAGCTGTTCTTCCTCTTTGGTGGATACACGGCAGTATCCTTGATTTTCTTTTCGTATTCTTGTACGGTCATAACTGCATCTCCATTTCCTCGTCTGAACTTTCATCATCGCCCGTAATATTGACATACTCGCCGATAATGCACAGAGCTTCATCATAACTGCCCGAAGCACGAATACGGTCACGCATTTCGACTGCTTCATCTGCCATACCGTTTTGGCGAAGCATCCTTGAGGCAATTCCCATAAGATTGAATATATTTCCATCCTCGCCGATCAGCTTACAGTCGGGCTTTTTCTGTTCCGATGCTTTTTCGGGGATAAAACCGCCGAGCCTGTTGTCCACATAATCTGACAACCATTTACCGCCGAAATTGCTGTGTGTCTGTAGTCTCCACATAGCGAGCTTGCCCATATTAAGTTTTACATCTTCTGAGAACGGGAACAAAAGATTGGTGAGCCCTTCGTGTTCAAATGCGAGACAGTTTTCTGCTTTGAAGTTTGTACCGTTAAGCAAAATATTCGACTTTGTGAGCATGTCGTTTATTCCGTCTACCCATTCCTGAAGGTCGCCGCCGCAGCCCTGTAAGATGAGTCCTTCCTGACTGTTCATTCTGCGAAGTTCTTCTGCACGAATTTGCTTTATGCTCATAACTGCATACCTCCGCTTTGCTGTGATTCACCCTGTGTTTCTTCAAATTCGCCTTGCATATATTCTTTGAATGTCATTTCTCCACCCGTAAAATGCAGATCGGTTTCTTCGGATAGAACGATATATCCCTGTTCGCCGAAATCTATCGGTTCATCGGTAATGACTGAGCCTGCATGATTTACTGTAACCTTCGCCTCAATCGTAGCAAATCTTCCGTCATCACCCTCACGCAGATCATAGCAATAAAGACCTTTAGGAATATCTTTATCCGTCAGTCTGCCGTTTGAAAAAAGCGCAGGCTTTCCGAAAAGTTCAATCAAATCAAATTTTTCGTTTTTGATATTGATATATGCGGTTTCCGTTTTGTTCAGCATTAAGTCATAATCCGAAGGATCGTAATCCCAGACACG
>CAYUTE010000015.1:0-2160 GCA_964447545.1 uncultured Eubacteriales bacterium | reverse complement strand
CGTTTTAACTCTTTTATCTTTTCTTCGGATGTCATGTGCTGATATATGCTCGGCATTTTAATCTCTTTGTCAAGGTAAATATCTTCACAATCCATAAAAATCAAAGTGTTATCAATAGCGGCTTCTATCTGCTCGTCAGACAACACGTCTTGCTTTTTGAATCTTTCCACCATAGTATCACGGTTCGGATAATCAAGAATAAAGTTTTCCTCTTCTGAATATTTTATACCTTTACCACGAAGATAAGTAGTTCGTTCAGTAGCTTGTTCGGGATAGATATAATGACTATCATTCGCCGCAATAAGTTTGTAACCACGCTTTGATAAAACCAGACATTTACGATTGATTTCTTTTTGAATCTCAACGTTGTGCGGTTGAACTTCAAGATACATATGATCTTTAAAGTGTTTTGCTAACGGAGAAAAAATCTTCTCGAAACTGTCTGTGTCTTTAAGCAATCCTGCAACGCAGGCAGTGGTTATGTAAATATCGTCTTTGTCAAGTTTTAATAAATCCTCGATGAATATTCTCGGCTTATAGTAAAACCCTTCGATGTTTGACCGTGAGGTTATAAGGTTTATTTTCTTGCGCGCCGTATTGGTTCTTGGGATAATAATAATATGATAATTTCTTGCATCTTTTTCAAGAGGATCTGGAACAATATATCCCTCAATCCCGAAAATACAACGCACTCCATATTTATCACACAGCGATTTTGAATCAAATATATCACCACCAGTGCCATGATTAGTGGTAAAATATGTACTGTGTCCCAATTCCACCGCACGTTTAATATACGCTTCGGCTTTAATGTGAGTATCCGGGGTCATAATACTTGAAACATCGTCATGCTTATGATAATTGCAATACTCTTTCATCTGTTCACTTCCTTAACATATATCTCTGAAATCACATAGCTTTGAACACATGATATACCCACCTTTCTTTTCAAATTCTTCGGTTTCGTAGATTTTTTTGATAACAGATACCGCCCATTCCATAGTCTTATTCACCATTTCCTCGGTTATATCTATAATGTACGTCTGCCCCGCCCTTATGAAATTCCAACCTATTTTCTTCGGTAATTGACCTGTGACTTGCTTAACACCATAAGCATATAAACATAACTGTTTGGTGTAGCCGTCCATAGTAGAAATCTTACCTTTTTTAATCGCACCGCCTTTTGTTAAAGGATACTCCGACGTTTTATGATCGAGGATAACTAAATCGCCGTTCTCGTCTTTATACATTAAGTCAATAATCCCCCTGAATTTATATCTCTTGTACTCGAAACATAAATCCTTTTCAACGTATATTGGCTTGGTAACAGATAAGTCAATATTAATATCAGAGAAATAGTCGTACCCGAAATCATATAATTTATCGGTAGGATCGTTCTTTTCCAAGCTAAACGACGTAATTTTGTCGAAGAAACCGTCCTCGTAACGTTTAAGTAAATCTTCTTTTCTGATTTTACCTTTCTCGTAATTTTCAAGCAGTTCGTGGCAAAAGCTTCCGAACTCGCCGTACACATTACTACATCTATCTTTTTCGTGCATTATGTATTTCAGATACCACGAATACGGACACTCTTCAAATGAGCTTAAATTACTGTAGCTCCACACTACATTATCTAAAATAAAATCATATTTACTAATAACATTTCACTTCCTTTCTATGTTCGTAGAGATAATCCCAGACTTCCTTACCCTTGTCTACTGGCGAATTCTTTTCTTGTTTTCCTCCTAAAAGATTTTCGGTATCGTCAATATAATAAAGCCCGACAAATTTACACAAGAGTTTCAAGTTCTTATCTAAATAATCGTTCAGTGATTTATCTTTATCGAACGCGATTACAACATTACACTGCAAAGAGATTATAAGTTCAACTTGTTCGTATGTTAAGCAAGCGGTCTCGGCTGAAACCACATTCTTATAGCCATACCCCTCTGCTTTCATACAGCTTTTCAAACCCTCAAATATTATCACTTCTTTCTTTTCTTTGATATACTCCTTATTTAAATGTAACCCTTGCAGATAATCCATTCTGCCGACTTTATAATAGTTCATATACTTAGGAATTTTTAGTAGCTTAAAATCGTCATATTTTGTCCTACCTTTTATATTGATAAAATTGCCATCACTGTCATACACGGGATA
>CAYUTE010000014.1:0-2456 GCA_964447545.1 uncultured Eubacteriales bacterium | reverse complement strand
ATTTTCGGGCTTGGAGTTTCTTTAAGAGACCCGACACCCGAATTTATTACTCTTGTTAAAAAGTACCCTAACGCTGTAATTCATACAATCAACGGTATTTTATCCGAAGAAGATATTAAGTCATTGTCAAATAATGGTCTGAAAATACTTATCCTTGGTTATAAGAATCTTAGACGTGGCGAGGATTGGTATTCTGTCGATAAGCAAAATATTGAAGCAAAGCAGGATTGGCTTCGTAAGAATCTTCCGAATGTTATCAACCAGTTCGAGGTTGTAAGTTTTGATAATCTTGCAATCGAACAGCTTGACGTAAAGCGGTTAATGACCGAAGAAGAGTGGACAGAGTTTTATATGGGAGACGACGGTAAATATACCTTTTATATTGACATGGTATCAGGAACTTTCGCAAAGAACTCTCTATCGTTAGACAGGTATCCTGTTATGGATAATATTGACGATATGTTTAAAAAGGCTATTACGCTATAGTACCAAGAGTGAAAAGCAAAGGTGCGCATTGTGGGTAAATCAGCAGATTGCAAACCTGCGCATTGTCTGATAAGGAAAAGTTGATTCCAACGGAGGTGATTGGTTTGAAAGAATTAAAGCGGTTTCAGTGCGAATATTGTGATACGGTTTATACGAGCAAATCTGAGTGTGAATATTGTGAGAGAGAACATATTCATTTAAACACAATTAAAACAGCACGTTATCGTTCTATTGCAAGTGGCGGAGAGTTCCCATATAGAATTGAGTTTGAAACAGACGACGGTCGAGTAGCGAAATATGATTTTTCGGGTTATGTAACGTAAATCTTTTACACAAAAAAGTGTAAGAAAAGGAGAGATAAAATTGAACGTATTAAGTTTATTTGACGGTATGGCTTGCGGAATGTTAGCGTTCCAAAAAGCAGGAATACCAGTTGATACATACACAGCATACGAAATCGACAAGTATGCAATTAAGACAGCAACACATAATTTCCCCAATATCAAAGAGTGCGGAGATGTGTTTGAAGCTGATTTTACACAGTATAAAGATGTTGATTGGATTGTGGGCGGCAGTCCGTGTGTTCCAGCAGGAAGTAAAATCAAAACAGATAAGGGCTATAAACCAATAGAAGAAATGCGTATCGGTGATATGGTTTTAACACATAAGAATCGGTACAGACCTGTATCAAGACTATATAAACGGCAGTCAGATCATTTATATACAGTGAAATTTGATAACGGTATTGAAATAAAAATTACAGGCAATCACCCAATTTACATATACCGCAATGGCGAGTTTGAGTTTGTCAGAACGGACGAATTAAAAGTAGGTGATTATGGTTGCATTAATATTGAAAATCAGTACGAAACTTGTTCGACTTATAATGAAAACAATATGGTAGTTGAAGATAAACTTCTTATCAAAATCAAGGAAATTGAAAAATATGACACTAATGTAACTGTATACAACATAGAAGCAGCCGAAGATCATTCCTACACCGTGAATAACGTAATCGTCCATAATTGCACCTATTGGAGCATCGCCCAAAAGAACAACCGTGAAACCGAAGCAAGCGGTATGGGTTGGGAATTATTCTCACAGTATGTCAGAGCAGTAAAAGAAGCAAAACCGAAATTCTTCTTATATGAAAACAACAAATCTATGAGTGCTGCGATCAGGCAAAGCATTAGCGAAGCGTTTGGATTTGAACCGATATGTATTAACTCTGCTTTGGTGTCCGCACAGAACAGACAGAGATTGTATTGGGTAGGTAAGCGGAATGATGATGGTACATACAGTAAGGTTGATATTCAGCAGCCCGAAGATAGAGGGATTCTGTTGAAAGATATTCTTGATACAGGTTGTGATTTAACAACAAAAGATAAATCGTGGACATTAACTGCTTCATACGATGGTGCTGTTCCGTGGAATACAATCGAGCGTAGTCAAAGAAATATGGTTGTTGAACCAGTCAACACAACTTCTGATGGCAAATCCCAATGTCTTAGAGCAACCTACTATAAAGACGGTATTCGTAATATGGTCGGCAATAACGTTGATAAGAAAACTTGTGTCGCCGAACCTATATCAGAACCAGTTAGAGTAGGTGCATTACCTCGTCCCAACGGAGAACTTTCAACTTCGCAGGCAATGAGAGTATACAGCACAGAGGGTAAATCTGTAAATCTCGTTTCAGGCGGTGGAGGAATGGGCGGTAAGACTGGATTATATGCGATTCCTGTGGAGTTTGATGACGGTAAACCAACCAAAGCTATTAGCTATGCAGACGGCAAGACATACACCGTTTATGAAGTCAAGGACGGTCAGATAACAATAAAAGGTAAGCAGTACCCAATTAAACTTGTTGACGGTTATTACATAATCCGCAAACTCACTGTTTCGGAGTGCAAGAGATTACAGACAGTTCCCGAATGGTATGAGTTTCCTGTGAGCAACACACAAGCGTA
>CAYUTE010000013.1:0-3765 GCA_964447545.1 uncultured Eubacteriales bacterium | reverse complement strand
CAGTGCGTATTGGAGGTCAGAAAACCTTTACTTGTAATTGTGGGAATGTTGTTTGGGAGATTAAGTCTGATAATTTTAACACAGACGATTATCTTGTTACTAATATAAACGGAAATAAGATTACCGTTAAATGCAAGTATGATGAAACGTTATTTGATGGAAAGTATTTTACCTTAACAGCAAGCGATAATTTGCAAGCACAGAGTATAATAGTTAATTTGCAAGGCGGTGTATAGAATGAGCAGAAATCTCGATCTGATAGAAGATTACAGAAATGTTATAACTAACACTATTTTGGATAATGATATTATTATAGACGTGCTGAAAAACGGAAACACAGATATTGAAAGTCCCGATAGTATGCTTTGGGAAAGGATATTCCCTAACGAGTTCAACCCAGAGGTTATAACGGAAACAGAAAGTTATATCTTTTATGATATAGATGAAACGGTAAATAATGTAAACGCTTATACTACGCTGACTTTATATTTTTGGGTGTTGACTCATAAGGACATCATTAAATACAACGGTGATATTAGTACAAGCAAAAACCGTTTGAGGAATGACATAATTGTTAGAGAATTGAAAAAGACATTTGCTCCTGAAAATAATCTCGGTATATCCAAAAACAAGCTTGTTTATAACAAAATATACGGACAAGGTAATACGAAATACACAGGAAGATTGGTTGTATTTAAGATAACCGATTTCTCTGATAAAATAAGGTATTCGTATAATGGTGACAAATAATGGGAGCAATTAGTTTACTTAATCAGGACAAATTTTACGTCAACAAAAACATTACCATTAAGATACCTACACTTGCTGATATTAGAGGATATGATAGTAGTATAGGGAAAATACGAACACCTGATAGAGATTACGAAGCATTGATGAATCTCTTTATTATCACACCCTCAAATAATATGGTCGAGTTGTGGGATATGGGAATTGATTTTACGCAAATCACTGAATATGAATATTTCATACGGCTTTTTTATACTGAATTTATATTCGCTTCTGAAAAAGATTATGATATTATTGATTCTACGAAAATCTTTGAAGGGATTGATTTTACTAAGTGTAAGATCGTTGAGGAAAATAATGAAATCATAATCACAAATAACAAAGGCGAATTATTGATTAACGAATTGGTTTATATGCAGCTGTCTCGTATTTTTTGCGAGATATTGAATGTAACAAAGTATCGCAGAAAGCCGGGGGATAATACCGCAAAAGAATACATTCTTGAATGTGAAAGGCGACATATAGCAAACAGAAAGAAACGTGTTCAGGAAAGCAGAAACGAATTTGACGAATTGATAATTGCATTGGTTTGTGAGAATGGTTTTCCGTATGATTTTGATACGATAAATAAACTGACTATTTACGATTTCAATTGCTGTGTTAAGCAAATAATCAAACGTGTTAATTATAACAATATCTCTCTTGGTTTATATAGTGGAATGGGTACTGTTGATAGAAAAAAGATAAAATCTTCTGATTTGAACTTTTTATCATACAGATAATATACGTTTAAAAACACCTTGTATACATTTGTTGTATTTCAAGGTGATTTATATTTTTAGACATTGAAGAAAGGAATGAAAAAGAAATGGCAAACGAAAAGATTATGATTAATGGTTTCGCACTTACCTCACTTGAAGAGATTCATGCTTACAACAGAGTTACCAATAGATGTGAACTGTATCTTACAGAGCTGAAAAATGCAAAGATTTCAAACACCGAAGATACCGTTGACATCACAGGTAAGGGTGATAGAGTTCTGAAACAGATTAAGAAGAATAAGGGTGTATCGGTTACTGGTGATTCTGCGCTTATTTCTGGTGACCTTATGTCCGCACAGACAGGTTCAGACGTAGAGTCCGATGCACCTGTTGTAGTAAGATTTCCTGATGTATTTGAGGTAACTAATACTATTAAAACAGATAAGAAAGTTACCACTACATTTAAGGCAAGTGGTGTTACTGGTGCTGAAATCGCAGATGTAAGAGTTATGTCAGATAACGGTGGTCTTATCGTAAATGGTTGGAAACAGGGTGCAGAAGCGGCAGAAAATACATATGCTTACAATCCTACGTCGAAGGAACTTACTCTTCCTACAAACGCTGAACTCGAAGTTGGTTCTAAACTTGTAGTATTCTACGATTACAAGGCTAATGGTTCAAAGGTTGTAAACAAGTCAGATGTATTTGGTAAGACACTTTACACTGTTATTGACTGTATCGGTTCTGACGTTTGCGATAACGAATACAAGTGTCAGTTTGTAGTTTACCGCGCACAGTTCTCGGGTGAGTTTGAGGTTGATATGGGTGGAGATCAGACAATCCAGTCGTTTACAGCTCAGTCGCTTGTTGATACTTGTGCTAAATCTTCGACTAATGGTCTTTGGGAGTTTATCGTTTACAAGGACGAGTATACCGAAACGGCTTGATTTAAGAGGTAATTTATTGTGAGAACAATTTATAAACAGTGTTCGCTGTGTGGCAAAGACTATCCTGCTTGTTCATATTGTGAGAGCCAAAAGGAATTTCTTGCATGGAGAAGCGTAGCTTGCTCACACGAACACTTTTTAGCTTATGCTACATTGGTGAATTATAGGAATAAACAAATTTCTAAGGAAGAAGCCAAGGAAGAACTCTTAACGATCGAAGATAATTACGGTAAATTGACCTATACTCCCACTAACGAGGGTATAGCAAATGAGATACTTAAAGAGGGAGAATCTCAACTTGAAGATACTCGATCACTAAAGGTTGGCAAATCTTCAAGAAGGAAATCAAGTAAATAAACTATAAGGGATAGGAGTTTAATATATTCTTATCCCTTATTTTTATTCTTATAAAAAGGAAGTGAAGAAAGATTGGAGAAAACTCTGCTACTTACAATTAATGAGAAAACTCTCGAAGATTATGAGAAATATTATTTTAAGATACACCCAAAAGCAAAAAAGAAACCTATAAAAGCACCTTATCACGATAGTATAAATGTGTGGATGATAATGAAAAGACCTATGATGAACGCATTAAAGCAACGTTGGAAAGATTTTATTGTGTGGTTTATAAATGAACAAGGTTATGCTAACCTACTTATAAATAATTGCGAAATGAAATTCACTACATATTATAAGACGAATCGTAGACACGACATAGACAATTCATGTCCTAAATTTATACTTGACGGATTTAGTGAAAGCGGTTTTATTGTAGATGATGATTCTAAACATATTACAAGTTTAACGCTTCAATGTTTTGTTGATACAGATAACCCGAGAACAGAAATTGAAATTAAGATTAAAGAAATCAAAGAAGATTAATTTGGAGGATTTTTATATGAGTAAGGGAAAGAAAACATTTTCATTAGTAGATTATTTGACTTTTATATATGAAATTTATAACAAAGTTACGGTTGCAGGAATTGAGTTTAAGACATTCTTCACAGCCGTAGTGACTGCCGATATGTTTTTTGATTATGATGTATTTGGTGTCGCACAAGAAGAAACTGGTAACAAAGAAACTGTTGACTATGCGAGAGCGTGGGAACTTTTGTCAAATTATAAAGTTGTACTCGGACAAGCTGATGCCGACGAAAGAGAGATGTCGATGATTGACTTTGTTATAGACGGTAATTATTGTTTTTATGATGATAAGGCATTTTCAAATATGAGTCAAGGATTGTCTTTGAGTTTGTTTATTGATATGATGAAAACTCTTGACAAGAAACTTGACTTATATTTTAGCGTTG
>CAYUTE010000012.1:0-2092 GCA_964447545.1 uncultured Eubacteriales bacterium | reverse complement strand
TCTGTAATTCTAACTCTTATTGATGAAAAAAATCGTAATTGGGAGGAACGGTTATGAACACTTGTTTATTTACAAAACTAATTGCGGCACTATGCAATGGTGCAATGAATATATACGGTTATGTTGCCATTCAACAACTTGGAAAATGTGGCTATGCTGTGTTGATACTTTGGAATTGTTTCTATCTAACATTAATCGGCGTTGACCATTATATTACTTGGAAGAAAACAAGAAATAAAAAACATGGCTAATAAATCAAGCGCCCACTATCAATGATAGTGGGCATAAATATATCTAAAAATATGAACAGTCATAAATATTTTTACTCGGGCAACTTTATCGTCACCCTTTATTCTATTATCTACAATCCTTAATTTCATAAAAATTTTCCATAAAAAAATCATTGATAACTTCTTCTATTAAATACATTCTACCTTCGGGTGTCAAAAGTGATATAGTTTCTCTTGTACTCCAAGTATCTAAAATTTCAAAGATGCGATCTTCATCAATTCCTTTTTCACAAATTTCTAATGCTTCATCATAAGTACAAATTTTTCCTTCTTTTTTATAAACGTACTTTTTTTCAGTCATATTTTATTCCTCCTCTCTTTGATGATACAAGTATACCACATTCCAACCAAAAAGTCAACCCCTTTCTGCAAAAAGTTTGCGCCCGGGCCGCTGGCAATGTCCCTTTTTTGGTACAAAAAAGGGGTTGACTTTTAGAAAAAAGTTTGATATAATATAAATACAGTCAAGGGAGATGAGAAACAATCCCCTTGTTACAAAATCTCTCTTGACTTCCTCCTTTGTTCTTTCTCAATTAAAAAAATTTTTTTGAAAAAAGTATTGACAAACAGTCTGAGCTGTGATATAATGAAGATACAGTAAAGGAAAGCTTAACAGAAAGCTGAAAAAGTTTTTCAAAAAATTTCAAAAAAAGTCTTGACAAAGCTATCAAGCTGTGGTATAATAAATACTGTCAAGAAGAGTTAATCACGAATTTAAAAAAATAAAAAAAATTCTAAAAAACTCTTGACAAACACCACAACATATGATATAATTAAATCATCAAAAAGGGTAGCGACCAAACGCTGACGGCGCAAGCCGAAAGAAAGGAAAAACACTATGACTAAAAGAGAATTTCTGAACGAAGTAATCGCAATCGAAGGTATCTCCGAAGCTATCGCTGAGTTTGCTAAAAAGGAAATCGAAGCGCTCGACGCTCGCAACGCTAAAAGAGCTAAGACTCCCTCTAAAACTCAGGTAGCCAATGCTCCCCTCAAAGAAGAAATCGTAAATAAGCTGAAGGCTACAGGCGAATATCGTACTGCCAGCGAAGTGTCGTCTTGGTTTGGTCTGAACGATGAAAATAAGCCTAAGATGTCCATTCAGAAAGTCTCTGCGCTGCTCCGCCAGCTCGTGGCAGATGGCATCGTAGAATCTACCGAAGTCAAAGTCCCCAAAAAGGGCAAGCAGAAAGCCTACAAGGTAATCTCTGAATAACCTGCTGGGGAGCATATGCTCCCCAAACCTCTCCCTTCATTTACTGCGGAGCACGCCCATTGTGCTCCGGAAAATATGAAAAATCCTGTAGTCCACAATGATACCGATGTAAGTTACCAAAAAACTTTAAAAGCTCTTGACAATATATTAAAAATGTGTTATACTTTAAGTATAATAAAGAAAGGAATTGATAATTATGACAACACAGAAAGAAAATAGAAAAAGAGTTACTGGTATTGTTCGTTGCATTGATGACCTCGGTAGAATAGCTATTCCCAAAGAAATCCGTAGAGCTTGTCAAATCGCAGAAGGCGACCCACTTGAAATTTTTATAGATAATAGTGGCGATGCATCAATTATATGTCTTGTTAAATATGAATGCAAAGATGTTTAAAAAAGAATAAGAATAAAACGAAGTCAAGATTATTATCTTGACTTCTTTTAATAAGCAAGCCCGGGCGCCATATTGCCGCCTTTATCATAAAAAAATTTTTTAAAAAATTTAATTTTAGGGGTTGACATTACCGTTTTAATATGGTATAATAAGTACAACGAAAGAGATAAGAAAGGAACTGATAATTATGGC
>CAYUTE010000011.1:0-1776 GCA_964447545.1 uncultured Eubacteriales bacterium | reverse complement strand
AGCGTTTAAAGTGCAAGCTCCGCCGTTAAGCATATAATTGTTCAAAAGCTCAATTTTTTCTGCCGTCAGAGCATTAATACTGTCATCTGTAATTTCGTCAAAAACAAATTCGCAGGACAACAACATTGCCTCGTGATTGCCGAGAATAAGCTGAATATTAGACTGCTCCAAAAGCCAGCAAAGCATTTTAACTCCGCCGTCACCGTTTCTGTCAATAACATCGCCCAATATGTAAAGAAAATCATTGTCGGAAAATTCAGCCTGCCCGAGCAATTTTTTAAATTTTTCAAGCGGATAACCGTGCAGGTCAGATATTACGTAGGTCATAGATTTATTTTTTTCTAAAATAGCTGTTCTGTTCAAAATCCCGACCACGCTCTTGCTGACTTATTACAAACCAGTCGTCATTTCTGTGCTCAATAAAGGTTTCTTTAACAAGCAACCCATAAAGATAAGCACTATCTTCTTCATTATTGTCACAGGCTTTTTCATATATGACATTAAGCGGCGTACCTTTCCAACTGCCTGCCGCAGCCCAACCGGGGTTAAACCTTTCATTACTGTTATCAATTAGTTCGTTGATATAATTGTAAATTGCGTTTAACTCCGCAACACTAAGGCGAGCTTTGTGTTTTTCAAAAAACTCTTTATATTTTTTTGAAACGCTTGTAACCTCTTTGAAACTATCAAAATTATACAGCATATTTATACCTCTTTTTGTATTTAGTTTTTATTATATCCTAATTCTTCATCTCTAGACAACAACACTCGTTTCCAATAATTTTCTCTATCATAAATATCATTCTCTGACCAATTATCTGCTATTTCTAATAAAGTAAACTTATAGTTTTCTCTAACATATTCGAAATCTTTTTCCTTAACTAGTTTTTTTAAATTTACGTCTCCGCCATGACCGTCATTTATGTAATTGCTCTAGCGTTGCCAAATGCCGTTTTCCCCTGAAGCAGAACCCACATATTTTTTGCCTGTATTTATATCTGTAATAAGATAAATGCCATTCAATGATAGCGCACTTTTCCACGCCGGATTATCTTTTTTGATTACATTTTCAAGAGTCTTAAAAGGAACATCAAGATTTTTATATCCGGGAAATACATAGGTGGAATATACTTCACTTAGAATTTCTTTAACAACAAATTTTTGGAAATAGTTTTCCATTATATTTCTTACATTTCTCTCATTATGAGAATATGAAATTTTTAATCGACCTATGAAATTATTGTATTTTTCACAAAGTTTAATGGTATAAGGATAACTATTATCTTCGTGAAAGTCTTTATCTAATACTTCCCAAATTCCTCCAAATAACCAAGTATCTTTTTCCGGATAAAAAGAAATTAAAGAAAAAATATATTTTCTGTTAAAATCATCTCTACCATTTGAAAATCTGTTCCAATATGCCCATTCTTCAATATCTCGCATAAAAGCATCTAATGGTTCAGTACCATTTTTGCTTCTTTTTGCAAAATGTATTTTGTAACAACTTAACGGACCTAAATCATTAAATATTTCTTCTAAATAAATCTTACTCATAAACAGACCTCATAAAAGTATTTATTCCATTTTAACACAGCTCGCAAAACTTTGTAAAGCTCTCATATTTTGTGATTTACTTAATATCATAATTATACCCTATCTATATTTCTCCGCCGCTTTGAGGATATCATTTTTTACACTATCCACAAGGCTTTGCGGTTCAATCACCTTTATATGCACAGCATACTGCATTGCCCAGCATCGCATAGCAGGCTCGTT
>CAYUTE010000010.1:0-2660 GCA_964447545.1 uncultured Eubacteriales bacterium | reverse complement strand
ATATAATCTGTAACCAACCATAGATAAATGTTATTTTCTCTATCAGTAAATTCACACACTTTATTTTCGTCAAAATACTGATCTGATTTTGAATACCCGTCAATTCGGGCATCACTCCAAACCTCTGCACCTAACATTTTTTCTGAAATTGCGTCTTTCGGTAAATTATCGATTCTAACATATTTTTCTCTGCCGTAAGTAATTGTATTAAAATCGGAAGATACAAGATAAGGCTTATCAACTTCAACATTGATAATTCCAAAGCCTATCTCAATTCCGAACCACAATACGACAGTTAAGATAATTAAGCCTATACCCTTGATAATTGGGTGCTTTGTTTTCTCCGCTTTTATAGTTTCCTTTTCGTTTCTTTGAATATAATAATCAGCCTTTGCTATGAACTTCATAAGACCGCTTGGCTTTAAAACATTTTTGAAATATATTTTTCTTATCGGAAATGCAAGAAGCATTAACGGGATTGAAATGCCCAATTCACTTGTTAATGCGTACTTTTTAAAATCTGCATAAACATCTGCTTTATTTAAACATTCAGCGTTGGTCAATTTAACATTACAATTACAAATCAGTTTAGGATAAGAAAAACCTAAATTCTTATCAATAAACATCTTATCTCCAACATAGAATATGTCATTTTGAATTTCTATCTTATCTTCGTTTTGAATATTTGATAATGAATAATAACATTTGGCTCTGATTATTTGTTTATTAATTTGTTTATCTGCCCATTTGGAAAGTATTTTAATTCCTCTATTAACAAGCTTATCCTTAAATTTATCTGGTTCTTCAGTTTCATCTATAAGATCTTCAAGCTTTAAATCGCCGTAAACTATTACTTTATGCTCATAAATATCCGAATTTATAAGTACCCATTTTTCTTCGCCGACTTTAAGACTAATTATTTCACCGTCTATTTGAAAATGAAGCAGCGTTCCGAAAGCGTTGGACAATAGAACTCTTTTAATATTTTCCTTACTTAACGTTATCAATTCCTCAACGGTTGTATCAAGAATGCTTGCAACCTTTTCTAAGGTATCCATTCTTGGTATTGCTTGTCCGTTTTCCCATTTTGAAATAGCTTTGTCGGAAACATCAAGCATTGCGGCAAATTCCCTTTGTGATAAATTATGCGCTTCTCTCAAGGAACAAATCAAATTTCCGAATTTGTAATTATCCATTTTACCACCTCGTAAAAATTATAACAAACCATATCACGGTTAGCAAGGAAATAGGGGGTAGAATAAAAGTAGAAATATAAATATTCCTGTTTTTCGATACTATATTATCATATTTTAAAGCTTGCGCTGATTTTCGGTATAAGCAAAAGGTACACCTTCATAATTAAAGGTGCACCTTATTTTTTTCATTTCCTTTACGGTTTAAAGTATGTATACAGTAATATCACAAGCATAATCTGCAATATAATTATTACAGGTATTCCTATCATAAATTTTGAATGTTTAGTTTTATGTCTGATTGTTTTCATCGTTATGAGCATTGCGGCAGAGCCGCCTAAAACCGACAGTAAAATAAGAGTGATTTCTCTGACTCTCCATTTTCCTTTAATAGCGGCGGACTTATCATAAGCCGTAACAGCAATACTTATAAGCGAAATAATGCATAAATAGATATAAAAGATTTTCATATAATCACCGATATGATTTTAATTCATTAAAAATAATATGTCAACGGAGTAAAAAATGAAAAACAGAGTCTTTGTAATTTTATTAAGCATAATATTCTTGTTTTGCGGTTGTAATAACACAGGAAAAACCGAAACAAAAACTAAGATTTCCGAACCAAAAGAAGAAAACGCTGCGATTGAAGAAATTAAAGCAATATGGATAAATTACAATGAATTAAATGAAATAATCGATAAATCCGCCGATAGTAATGCTTTAAAAAAGAATATAAGAGATGTCGTTCAAAAATGCGCAAAGCTCGGATTAAACAGAATTATTCTTCACGTTAGAGCGTTTTCCGATGCGTATTATAAGTCCGAGCTTTTTCCGATAAACAAGCATTTAAGCGAAAAAAATTCAAAAGATGTGAATTTTGATCCGCTGAAATTATTTTGCGAAACAGCGCACGAAAATAATCTTAAGATTGACGCATGGCTGAATCCGTACAGAATCTCATACAACAATGACATTAATAAGATAGACAATTCAACTTTCTTTAAGGATATTGTTAGCAAAGGGAATGACATAGCTGTTATTAAAAACGGAATATATTATGATCCTGCTTCCGAAAAGGCTCAAAGGCTGATAATTGACGGTGTGCGTGAAATACTTAAAAATTATGATGTTGACGGGATTCATATCGACGATTATTTTTACCCTTCGGCAGATGTTAATTTTGATAAAGCCTCATATACCGATTATCAGAAAAAAGGCGGGAAGCTCACACTTTCTCAATGGCGCAGGGAAAATGTCAGTTCTCTTGTAGCGCAAATATATTCTGTTGTTAAAAGTCATAATGAACAATGTATTTTTTCGATTAGTCCGGGAGGGGATATAGATAAAAATTACAACGAATACTTTGCTGATGTAAAACGCTGGTGTTCCGAAAGCGGATATGCCGATTTAATTATACCGCAGGTGTATTTTGGGTTTGAAAATGAAAAAATGCCTTTTGAAAAA
>CAYUTE010000009.1:0-1813 GCA_964447545.1 uncultured Eubacteriales bacterium | reverse complement strand
TGGTATAGAAATTCCCAAATGAATAATCCTTCTAATTTGAATTTATACGCTCCAAAAGAAGGGTATGTAAAGGGAAATTTATTTAGTAATCTCTATAACCAATATAAAAATTATAAACCGGCTACCGTAAAGCCCCAAAATGAAAGAGAAAACAAATTACAAGAGTTGGCAGCTACCTCATTTGCTGCTCATGAATTGAATCTTTACTTAGATCTTCATCCAGAAGATCAGAGTATGTTAACCTTATTTAACGATTATCGTAAAAAGGCTGATGAATTAACAAAAGAATTTGAAAGGCAATATGGACCTTTAAATATTTCATCTAGTGCGACTGTGAATGGTAATATGTTTGCTTGGGAAGAAGACCATTGGCCTTGGGAGGTAAAAAATGTTTAGTTATAATAAAAGACTACAATATCCAGTCGACATTAAAAAGAAAGACTTAAGAATGGCAAAATATTTAGTTACACAATATGGCGGTTCCAATGGTGAGTTAGCTGCAGCACTACGTTATTTAAATCAACGTTTAACAATGCCAGATAATAAAGGAAAGGCTCTTTTAACCGATATTGGCACAGAAGAACTAGCCCACGTGGAAATGCTTCAAACCATGATTTTTCAATTAATGAAGGATGCGACTATAGAAGAAATTAAGGAAGCAGGATTAGAATCCCATTACGCAGAACATGCCAAAGCCTTATATCCAACAGATGCCAATGGTGTACCATTTACAGTTACCTATTTCGCAACAACAGGAGATCCATTAGCCGATATTTCAGAAGACATGGCTGCCGAACAAAAGGCTCGTGCCGTCTATGAAAACTTAATAGAACTAACAACAGATCCAGATGTGATTGGACCTCTTCTATGGTTAAGACAAAGAGAAATTGTTCACTACGCCAGATTTAAAGAATTATTTGAATACTATGAAAACAAATTAAAAAATGGTGAAAATAAGTTTCAAAATAACCCAAACAATACTATGAAATTTGATTTCCAAAAAGACAATTATTTTCTTCAACAACTCCATCTCGACAATAACGAATTTTTCATGTAAACAAAAAAATGTTGACAAAACACTTAAAAACATATATAATCAACAACAAGTCGAGTGAGTATGCATAAGGAAACGAGCTGCATAGAGATGAATAATCTTACACGTAAAGTACGGAGTCACTACTAATTTTGTAGTGTACTCCGTTTTTTTCTCGACCAAAATTTTATAGATTTAGTGAGTATGCATAAAAAAATAAGCTGCATAGGGGTAACACCTACACGTAAAACACGGAGTCACATAGTTAAAAATACTATTGCGCCGTGTTTTTGTTTTAGAAAATGTTGTATAATGGTTTTGATGATACTAAATCTATAAGATAAACAAAAAAGAAAAGGAGTGAGGAGTATGGCAGTAATCACGGTAGAAGAATTATCAAAAAAATTTAAAGTAAAGATAAAAGAAAAAGGATTAAAAGGAAGCCTAAAATCGATTGTAAAACCAAAATATAATATCATCAAAGCCGTAAAAAATATCTCATTTTCAGTAGAGAAGGGAGAAATGATAGCCTTTATCGGACCAAATGGAGCAGGAAAATCTACATCTATAAAAATGATGACAGGTATTCTCTTCCCAGATAGTGGAAAAATAGACATCTTAGGATTAGACCCAACTAAAGATAGAAAAAAACTAGCTTATGAAATAGGTTGTGTCTTCGGTCAAAAAGAACAATTATGGACGCATCTAACTCCATATGACAACTTTAAGTTCTTTGGAGCAATCTATGATATTCCAGAGTATCAAGTAGAGAAAAAAATT
>CAYUTE010000008.1:0-48037 GCA_964447545.1 uncultured Eubacteriales bacterium | reverse complement strand
ATTGGTGAAATATAAAAACGGAGAGTTAGTAAAATGAAAAAATTAAAAATAAAATTAAATAAAAAAGTACGCATAATATTCAGCATAATATCCTGTTTAATCTTAATATTTGGAATATATTTATTAAGACATCCGATATTTCGTTATGAAAAAGACTATTTTGGCAAAGTAGGGCTTCCGCGTGCTAAATTATATGAATCAGTAGTAGAAAAAATGGGCGAACCGTTGAGAATAGAAGAAAAAAATGGCTGGGGACATGTTGTACACTATGATGGATTGGAATTTGGATATACTTGCATAAAATCAGGCGCTTTAGAATATGTAAAAGTAGCAGGAAAGCAATATAGGTTTGGAATGTGGAAAATTGGAGTAGGTTCTACCAGAAAAGAAGTAGAGAGTGTTTACAGACATAAAATAAAATGGTCAAAGGAAGATCATATACAAGTATGCGAAGGTGAAACATGGATAGAATTTCAATTTGATGAAAATAATATAGTAAAATGTATATATTTGACGAGCGGCGGTGTTTGGTGAGCGGCAGTTGGGCATAATTAAACCAACTTATGACAAAAAGTTTATAGATCCAATGTTAATACTTGATTATAATCAGTAATATAAAAAAGTACTCTAACGTTAAAGATGCTTAGAGTACTTTTGTTACATAAAGTGTCATATTTAATATAGAAATAAAACGTTTGGTCTAAAGCAGACTATACTATGGTCTGAGTGACTGGAATCGAACCAGCGGCCTCTTGAACCCCATTCAAGCGCGCTACCAAACTGCGCCACACCCAGATACATTGGTATTATACAACTTTTTATGATTCAAAGTCAAGAAAAAATCTCGCCGCGTTTTCTCCCCTATTTTTAGTTTTTTAAATCAAAAACCAACTTGTCTTCGAAGTGTTTTAAAAACCGTAAAACATACCGGTATGATTTCATTTTATATCGTGTTTTGAAAAAACAATAGAAAATATATATTTAAATATTTTATTTTTAAATAACGACGTGATATAATTATTGGGTTAGAGGTGATCTGAATGAAAATTTTAGGTATAGACCCCGGCTATGCAATAGTTGGATACGGAATTATTGAGTTTAAGTGCGGTAAATATATACCGGTTGAACATGGGGCTATATTTACTAGTGCAAACGAAAAATTTTCAGATAGATTAGAAATAATATTCGATAAATTATGTGAAGTTTTAAAGAAGTATAAACCTGATGCTGTTTCCATAGAAAAACTTTACTTTCAGAACAATCACAAAACGGCAATAGACGTTGCTCAAGCAAGGGGCGTTATAATGCTTGCGGCAAAAAAATACAAAGTGCCTATATTCGAATATACTCCCCTACAAGTAAAAACAGCTGTTACCGGATACGGTAAAGCGATGAAACCGCAGGTTATGGTAATGACGCAACGCCTCTTAAAGCTTAAAGAAATCCCAAAACCTGATGATACTGCAGATGCACTGGCAATTGCAATATGCCACGCCAATTCACTAGGAATACAATATGTATATAATAAGCTTCGGGCTTGATTTTAATATTATTTGTTTTAGGAGAGTTTTTTAATATGATTTATAGTCTTAATGGAACTTTACTGCTAATTGAAAATAGTTTTATTGTAATTGAATGCTCCGGAGTCGGATACAAATGTATGTCTTCAATGTACACACAATCAAAATTAAACGAAAAAATTGGTCAAACAGTTATGGTTTATACTCTAATGAACGTCAGACAAGATGCAGTTGACCTTTTTGGATTTGCAGAAAAAACTGAGCTTGAATGTTTTAAACTTCTAACTGCTGTATCCGGAGTGGGCCCCAAAGCTGCACTTTCTATTCTCTCTAGTTTTTCCCCTGCTCAGATATCAAGATTTGTATCTTTTGGAGATGCGAAGTCTCTAACCGAAGCCTCCGGAATAGGAATAAAAACTGCACAAAGAATAGTTTTAGAACTAAAAGATAAAATATTGAAAATATCTCCTCAAATTGAAAATTTGCCAAATCAAAGTTTTAAATTTAGTGTTAGCAGTGCAAATATACAAGAGGCAAAAAGAGCGCTTGCGGTTTTAGGGTATTCTGAGCAAGATATACTACCATGTTTATCGGATGAAGATAAAGACTTACCGGTAGAAAAATTAATAGAAAAAGTATTAAAGTGTATGAGTAAAGGAGTATAGATATGAACACGGAATCGGAAAATCAAATTTTAAATCCGGCCGAAATGATAGAAGATGCAGAAACCGATAATCCTTTACGCCCCAAATCGTTAAGTGATTATATAGGGCAAGAAAAAGTTAAAGAAAATCTTTCTGTATTTATAGAAGCAGCAAAAATACGAAAAGAGCCCCTTGACCATGTTCTTCTTTATGGCCCTCCGGGGCTCGGCAAAACTACTCTTTCTATGATTATAGCTAATGAAATGGGAGTAAATATAAGAATCACATCCGGCCCTGCAATAGAAAAACCGGGCGATTTAGCTGCTCTACTAACCAATCTCTCCGAAGGCGACGTGCTATTTATAGATGAGATTCATCGTTTGCCCAGAAGCGTAGAAGAAATCTTGTATCCTGCAATGGAAGATTTTTCAATAGATATAGTAACAGGTAAAGGACAAATGGCAACGTCATATCACCTACCTTTACCGAAATTCACCCTTGTTGGAGCAACAACTCGTGCAGGTCAATTAACGGCGCCTTTGCGTGACCGTTTTGGTATGGTTTTAAGATTAGAAATGTATACGCCGGAAGAACTTGCAAAAATAGTAACCAGAAGCGCAAAAATTTTAAAAATAAGAATAAATCAAGAAGGCGCTCTTGAAATTGCGTCTCGCTCCAGAGGCACCCCCAGAATTGCAAACAGATTATTAAAAAGGGTTAGAGATTTCGCTTTGGTCGTTGGTAGTGGAGAAATAGACTATAAAATTGCAAAAACCGCTTTAACGAAAATGGAAATAGACGAGTTGGGATTAGATTCAAACGATAGAAGACTTCTTGAAACCATGATTTCTTTTTATGGCGGAGGGCCTGTCGGATTAGAAACCTTAGCAGCTTCTATTGGAGAAGAAACAGTAACCATAGAAGATATATACGAGCCGTTTTTAATGCAAATCGGGTTTCTGAGTAGAACTCCCAGGGGGCGCTGTGCGACGCCTGCAGCGTACTTACATTTAGGATATAAAAACCCAAACAAATCAGGCGAGCAAATCAGTTTTTTAGATAAAAATTAGATAAGTAATAAAATTTTGGAGGAATAAATTACAGTGGGTAAATATTTTGGAACAGACGGAATAAGAGGAATTGCAGGAGAAGAACTTTCTTATGAGCTTGCGCTTGCTACAGGAAAAGGAGTATCAAAAGTTTTAACAAACACAAAAGATAAAAAAGCCAAGATTCTAATAGGAAAAGACACTCGTGAATCCGGAGATATGCTTGAATCTGCTCTTTTAGAAGGAATAACCCAAGAAGGCGCGGAAGGTGTTTCGTTGGGCGTCGTCCCTACTCCGGCAGTTGCGTTCTTGGTCAAAAAATACAACGCAGATGCAGGAATTATGATTTCCGCATCACACAACCCATATCAATTTAACGGAATAAAAATATTTGATAGAAACGGGTTTAAACTCCCTGATGAAACCGAAAACGAAATTGAAAAAATAATAGATGAGGAATTAAGTTCATTAACCTGCAATAAACATAATAACAAAGAAGTTTATAATTCTGAAAATATACACAGTCAAGCCGTAAACGATTACGTTAATTACGTAGCGGGAACTGTAGACGAAAAAATAAATACTAATATGAAAATTGCAATAGATTGTTCAAACGGTTCCGCATCTGCTACGGCAAAGCAAATATTTACCCTAGTGGGAGTGGATAATTTAACATTTTTAAATATCACTCCGGACGGCAAAAACATAAACGAAAGTTGTGGTTCAACCTGCATAGAAAAATTAGCCGAATACGTTGTAGGCAATGGTTACGATTTAGGCATAGCTTTTGATGGAGATGCAGACAGATGTTTGATGACAGACGAAACAGGAAGAATTATAGATGGAGACATAATTCTTGCTATATGTGCCAAACATCTAAAAAATCAAAACAAACTAAAAAACAATACTGCCGTAGGAACTATAATGTCCAATGCCGGATTAAAAAAATTCTGTGACGAAAACTCAATAAATCTCGAAGAAACCAAAGTTGGCGATAGATATGTTCTTCAAAGAATGTTGGAGGGCGGTTTCTGCGTAGGTGCAGAGCAATCAGGGCATATGATTTTCTTGGATTACTCAACCACCGGAGATGGAGAACTTACAGCAGTTCAAGTTTTAAATATAATCTCTAACTCCGGCAAAAAAGCATCTGAAATTAGAGATTTAATGAAAAAGTATCCGCAAGTTTTAAAAACGATAGACATACTCCCCGGTCAAAAAGGCGCTTTAAAAAATAACGATAAAATTCAAGATTATATTAAAAATCTAAAAGAAAAAATCGGAAATAAAGGTAAAGCAGTAATTAGAGAATCTGGCACAGAACCAAAAATACGCGTAATGATTGAGCATGAAAACACTGAAATGCTAAATACTTTGATGGAAGAAGCAATAAATAATATAAAGGAAAATTTGTAATATGAGAGCTACATCTTGGAAAGACTATGAATTAATCGATACCTCAAGCGGCCAACGTTTGGAACGTTGGGGCAATATAATTCTAGTGCGCCCCGACCCACAAATAATATGGAACACTCCCAAAGATAATCCGCTTTGGAATGATTATGATGCCATATATTATAGGTCTAATACAGGCGGTGGAAAGTGGAAAATAAAAAATAAAATTCCGGAATCATGGAGTATATCATATAAAGACTTAAAATTTAATATTAAACTTATGAACTTCAAACATACCGGAATATTTCCAGAGCAAGCCGTAAACTGGGATTTGGTTAGAAATATAATTAAAAATCAAAACAAAAAATTAAATATAATAAACTTGTTTGCTTATACCGGTGCCGCCAGCGTAGCATGTGCTAAAGCAGGGGCAAAAGTTTGCCATGTAGACGCCTCTAAAGGTATGACGTTGTGGGCAAAAGAAAATGCAGCCCTTTCGGGGCTCGCCGGAGATGAAATTCGCTGGATGGTTGATGACTGCGAAAAGTTTGTTACTCGTGAAATAAAACGAGGAAATACATATGATGGATTGATAATGGACCCTCCTTCTTATGGCAGAGGTCCAAAAGGTGAGATTTGGAAAATAGAAGAAAATATTTATTCGTTTGTATCGCTTTGTGAGAAAGTACTTTCAGATGATGCCAAGTTTTTTGTAATAAATTCATATTCAGCGGGCCTCTCCCCTTCTGTTATGGGATATTTACTATCATCAATTATTCAAAAGAAACGCGGCGGATACGTGACTGTTGATGAAATAGGTATTCCCGTTACTTCATCTGGTATCGCCATGCCCGCGGGAGCTACTGCAATTTGGCACAAAGATAAGTTTTAAGAGGTGATTTAAATAGAAAAACGCTCATTAAAAACAAATCTGCCTATTATTGAATTTAGAAATGTAACATATCAAACCGGTCAAAAAACGATTTTAAAAAGAATAAATTTTCAGTTAAACCAGGGCGATTTTATTTGTATCATGGGGCCGACGGGTTGTGGTAAATCTACACTTGTTAAACACATTAACGGGCTTTTATTACCAACTTTTGGCGACGTGTTTGTAAATGGAATGAACACCAAGGATATTAAAAATTATCCAGAAATACCTAAAACTGTTGGATTCATGTTTCAAAACCCCAATGACCAAATTATCGCTTCAAATGTTGAAGAAGAAATCGCGTTTGGGCTTGAAAACCTTAGAATGCCCCCGGAAAACATAAGTAAAAAAATTAAAGAAGTGCTTCCGCAGGTTAATCTCACTGGGTTTGAATCGAGAAGCACAAGTTCTCTTTCAGGCGGAGAAAAACAAAGACTAACACTTGCCTCTATATTGGCCATGGAACCGAATATATTAGTTTTAGATGAAGCAACATCGATGTTAGACCCGCAAGAAAGAAAAAATCTAATGAACCTAGTTGAAGATTTAAATAAAAATAAAAACATAACTGTTATTCTTATCACCCACAATCTTTCAGAAGCTATTAGGGCGAAAAAAATACTTGTAATAGATAACGGAGAAACCAAAAAAATTGACACTCCAAACAATATATTTACAGATTTAGATCTTTTAAAATCCTCAAATATTTTCCCGCTTGAATCAACGTTATTGCTGGATTTTATAAAAACTCATGGATATAACGTAAATTTGCATAACTCTGCAACTGCAGATGATTGCGCAAATGAAATTCTTAAGGTAATGGTAAAAAACAAATGATAGAGTTTAAAAATGTTTATTATTCTTATAACAACGCCGGTTTTGGTGTAAATAATTTAAATTTGAAAATCGACACCAATGAAATATTGGGTGTTGTAGGACGTAGCGGCTGCGGTAAATCTACTTTTGCAAATATTGTAGCCGGAATAATAAAACCAAACTCCGGTAAAGTATATGTTTTTGGTAAAGATATAACAAACCAAAACGATATCACTCCCAGGACATCTATAGTTTTTCAAACGCCGGAAGTCCAGTTGCTTGAAAACACTGTGTATGAAGATATTGCTTTTGGCCCAAAAAATCAAGGAAAAAGCAAACAAGAAATAGAAAAAATAGTACACGAAGCAGCTAAACTTATGAACATTGATAAAAATTTACTCAATCGTTCCCCGTTCTTGCTTTCAGGCGGAGAAAAACATAAGTGCGCAATTGCCGGAGCAATAGCTTTAAAACCTAAAATTCTTATTTTAGATGAACCCACAGCGGGGCTTGATGGCTATGCCAGAAAATCTTTGATTGAATCTTTGAAAGCATACCATAAACAAGAAAAATGCATTATAATTTTCATATCTCACTTTATAGAAGAAATTGCAGAAATATCTGATAAAATATTAGTTATGAATAACGGGGAAAAGTTTTTACACGGTCCCACAAAAAACATTTTATGTATGTACAAAGAATTAAAACAAATAGGGCTAGATGTGCCACAAATAGAAAAAGTAACTCGCGTATTAAATAATAAACTAAATAATAAGGATTTATCCAATGTAGCTATTACCCTTGATGAAGCTAAAGATAAAGTTTTAAAAATACTTAAGTCTGGAGATGATGATACTGATTTTAGATTCTAATTTAAACGATTTATTATGCAAAAAATCAATAATACATAAACTTGACCCTAGAATTAAAATCTTATCATTTGGGATTTTTACAGCAATCGTATTTTTCCCAAAAGACTTATTTGTAATAACTGCATTATTTTTAATTTCAGTAGTCTTAGTTTTGCTTTCTTTGTTACCTATAAGACGGTTTTTTCGGTATAATTCCATTTTTGTTTTTACAGCGCTGTTTATGGCGGTAGCGAGCTTTTTATCTGATATGTTCAAACAAAAAGTCGATTTACCCAGTATAACCATTAATTCATTAGTTATATTTTTTAGAATACTATGTTTAATTTTTACTAATTCAGTACTTGTCTTTACTACCACAACAGAACAAATTAAAGATGCGTTGAATTTTTTTATGAAACCGCTTGGCTTTTTTAAGATAAATGTTCAAGAAATAACAGCAACCATTACAATTGCTTTAAAATTCATTCCCGAAATAGCTAACGAAACTGGCAATGTAATAATATCGCAAAAAACTCGGGGAGCAAACTTTAAAGATAAAAATCTTATCAAAAAAATCAGGGCATATTTAAAAATCATACCACCCGTTATAGCTTTATCGGTAAAAAAAGCAATGAACCTTTCAGAAGCGTTGGCTTCACGTGGTTATGACCCCAATGCACCAAGAACGCAATTTAAAAAATTGAAATTCAAAAAATATGATATAATATTTTTTATAATATTCATGCTAATAATTTTTGGAGTTTTGATATGCAACAAAATATTAAAAATTTGACCAACTTAGAGCGTAATATAGCCCTGAATATATCGTATGTTGGCACAAACTATCACGGGTGGCAAATTCAAAAAAACGCTATAACGGTGCAAGAAATTTTTCAAAACGCTCTTTATAAAGTTATTGGAGAAAAAGTAGATATAAAAGGTTGCAGTCGCACCGATACCGGCGTGCACGCAAATATGTACATCATAAACTTTAAAACTATTAGCAAAATGAGCTGCGATAATTTTATTTTTGCTTTAAACAGACATTTACCAGATGATATCTGTGTAAAAGATTGTAAAGAAAAAAACATAGATTTTCATGCAAGATACTCTTGTAAAGGTAAAGAATACATTTATAAAATATGGAATAATAAAATCAAAAATCCTTTTTTAAGCGGACGAGCTTTACATTATTGGTACCCTATAGATATAGAAAAATTAAAATCGGCCTCAAAACATTTTTACGGCAAACATGATTTTACTTCTTTTGCAACACTCGATTCCAGAGAACCCAAAAATATGGAAAGAACCATTAAAGAATTTGATATAAAAAAGTTAGGCGATATTATAGAAATAAGAGTAACTGCTGACGGCTTTTTATATAATATGGTAAGAATAATAGTGGGCACACTTTTAAGAGTTGCTCAAAATAAAATAACCCCCGATGATATACCTAAAATAATAGAAGCTAAAAATCGCAGCCTCGCAGGACCCACGGCTCCGGCGCAAGGATTGTATTTAAACAAAGTTTTTTATTAATAAAAATAAAAGGTGTGATAAAATTGCAGAAAGAAGATTTAATTAGAAATATAAAATCATTAAAAATAAAGCTAAAAGAGTCCGAGGTTTTTCAAGATATTAAAAAAGTGATTTTTATTTTAGGATTAACTTTCTTGTTTTTAATTGCTTGGGCAAATAGAGTGAATTTATACCCAGATAACTTAATTTTGTGGTCTGAATCTAAGATAAAATCTTTCTCGGTTAAATCCGAGTTTCCTTGCAGGTTTGAAGGCGAAAAAGTAATGGCCGAAAACTTCCAGTTTAAAAATGGTTACATATTGGCTTTGAGTAATAATTCGTTTAACGTGTTTTCAAAAAAAGGCAAAAAAATGTTAGAAGAAAAACATAATTTTAGCACACCAATTTTAAAATCGTCCGGTAATAGAAGTATCATATTCGACCTTGGTGGAAAAAGTTTTAAAATAGTCGGTATGGCTCGCAACATTCATAGTGGCACAACCGAACACGAAATTATGGGAGCTGCAATATCTGAAGGCGGAGACTATGCTCTGGTAACTCGATCTCAAAAATATCTGTATGAGCTAAATGTTTACAATAAAAACAATGTTTTAAAATTCAAACTTCCATTTTCCGAACATTATATAACAGATATAGATTTTAATAGTTTATCTTCAGAATTAATAGTAGCAGGAATTTCATCACGTAATGGCAATCCATTTTCTAATGTATTTGTGATAAATACAGCATCAAAAAAAGTAAAATCTCAGTTCGAGCTAAAAGATAATATAGTAAATAAAGTAAAATACTTTTTAGATGGCAACTTTGTTGCAATAGGAAACGAATATTGTGCAGTTATAGACCCTAACTCCAAACAAATATATAATAAAAACTATGGTGAAAAATCGCTTAAATGTTATAGGATCTATGAAGATGGTTCTATACTTTTAAATTTGGCATCATCAATAAACGAGAATGCCGAAAACTTAATAATTGGGTTAGATGAGAAGGCAAAAGAAACTTTACATATAAAATCCAACTATAACTTTACCGACTTAACATTTTCAGGCCAAAAAATAATATGTTTAATGAGAGACAAAATAATATCATATAACACTAACGGAACTTACGATGGTTATATTGAATCAGATGAAAACTACAAAAAAATATTGCCTATATCTGACCACAAAATTTATGTTCTTGGTATTCAGAATATAGACAAATTAAAACTTTCTGATTTTAAGCGGGAAGATTCATAATATTTTGGACATCGTTCTCACAGAGTTTAGATACATAACTGTGGCAAGTGAAAATTATCGCTTGCCGATTTTCTTTTTTAGTGTAGTTTTTCAGAAAATCGATAGCATTTTTTAATCTGGCATCATCGCATTGCATGAATGAATCGTCAAACAAAAACGGCATTGAATTTTCAGGAGATATAAACTCGCTAATTGCTATTCTAAGTGCAATATAAGCTTGGTCGACCGTTCCACTGCTGAAAGAGTTTGAGAGCCTTACTATTCCATCACTCTCGACTGATAACCCATAATTTTTTTGTATATATACTTTTTCGTATTTCCCGCTTGTTAAACTTTTAAATATCTGCGATGCTCTTAAATCAAGTTTTGAATTAAACCCTTTTTTCAGTTCATCTGAAGATTCTTCCAATATTTCTAGCGCTAATTCTAAGCTAGTAAAATAGCTTTTCATGCTCTCTAATTTTTGGTTTTGAACAACAAGCTTATTTTTTAAAGATTGTCCGCTTTCGCCATGATACTCTAATTGATTTTTTAAATCCAAATATTTATCATCAAGATTCAAGCTTTTTAAGTAGTTTAATTTTTCTTTTATTTCGGATATGTTTACAGATAAATTTTCTGTTTCCGAACGTTCATCATTGTTGTAGTCGGTTTCTTTTATATTAGATAGTTCGTCTTCTTTTATGCCAATAACTTTGGAATAATTTTGTATATATTTTTGAGTTTCTTCTAATTTACGATTCAATTTATCAAAGCGATCTATCTCATTGCAAAAATCTTCAAAATTTATATTAAGCGATTCTGATTTAGAATACTCTTTACACTTTGTATATATCAAATCTATTTTTTTGGTGCAATCTTCTCTCGACTTCAGTAATAATTTGAAATTTTCTGTTTTAGCGAACTGCGAATAAAACTCATCAACACTACTGCATTTTTTCTCATATAAAAGGTTTTGGATTACAGAATCAATTTCATAAAGTTCCAACTTTGCGTTCTCGATTAACATGTTTTCTTTAATTTTTAAGTTGTTTATTAGGTTATTAATAACAGCCTGACTTTCAGAGTTTTTCAAATCCACATCAGAAACTTTATTATTCATACTGTCAAATTCATTATTTATTAATTCTATATCGTTTTCTAGATCTTTTAGGGTTTTAAAATTCTTATTTAAAAAAAGCACACCTATAAATCCGAGCAACATAGTAATTGCCAAAAAGCAATATCCGGCCGTGGTTAATCCACTAAAAATAAGAGTTAAAGACAAAATAACTGATATTACCAACGATGAAACTATAACTAATTTTTTTGAATTAAATGAAGATTTGGCTTTTAAAACTTGTTCTAATTTTTGAATTCTCTGATTTTCTTTTTGTTGTATTTTTTTAGATAAATCATTTGCAGTTTCTGCATCCAAAGTCTCGGTACGTTTTAGATTATTATACTCTTTGAATATCTCTTGTATGTTTTCATCTAAAAGAGATTCAGAGCCAAAATCGGATTTAATAAAACTTTGAGTTTGCTCAATATCTAAACCAAAAATATACTGCAGTTTTTTTATTCGCTGATTTAAACTATCTGATTTTTTAACACTTGTGGCCAATTTTTCTTTTTCTTGGGGCGAGATTTCTAAAAACTCATTTTTGCTTTTCTCAACTAAATTTTCAATGTTTTTTAACTCGTTTTTCGCATAAAATAGTTCTTCTTTAAGTTTGTTAAGTTCAGATAATTGATTTTCAATATTATCTTTTTTAAATCCGCTCTTAAATAACTGATTTTCAAGTTCACTTTTTTGCTGTGAAAGCAAGATAAGTTTTTTGATATTTTCTTTTTTGTGAGCCCTTTCTAAACAACTGAGCTTTTCCGATAATTCTTCTCTTTCCTTTCTAAGGCTCTCTATATCTTTTAACTCTTCTATTATATTTTTTGAGGACTTTTCAAAATTTTCGAAATCGCTTATTTTTTGCTTTAAATTTCTGATTTCTATTTCTGCTATATCTATTTTCCCGCCAGAACCTCTTTTAGCACGCAAATCAGTAATTGCTTCATTAATTCGCTTGATAACGTCGCTCTTAGAAACATCTTCTTCCCCACTTTCAGATAGGTTTGAGAGAATTTTATCATTTAGCGTATCTTTTGATTTGGCACCCGATTTAATAGCAAAATCTATGTTTGATATATTGGCTATATATGCGCTTCTTTCAAAACATTTTACATCTATTCCAAAAAGATATTCTCCAACCTCTTGGCCTTTGCCTAATTTTACAATTTCGCCTAAGGATAGATTTTGAAAAAGCACTTTATCTTTAGATGGACTTTGAGAATGTATTTCTTTTTGCACTCTATATATTTTTTTATCATGCTCAAATTCAATATTGCCACACATCTGCGAGCCGTCCCATGGCAAATATTTTTCTCTTAAAACTTTTGATTTTTCACATTTGCCATAAAACATTAATTTTATAAAATTCATTATAGTTGTTTTTCCGTATTCGTTTTCACCGTACACCACATTTAAGCCCGAAGAAAAATCAAGAGAGTAATTATGAATTTTACCGAATGAGTTAATATTTACTTTTTTAATTATCAATATATTTCACATCTTTTCTAAAAGCTTTAATCCCGATTTTAAGTGCTTCTTTAGCTATTTTCACTTCAGAACTATCAGCCGAATTATGAATTTTATTAAGCATGTTTCTAATAAATATACTTTTTAAATCTTTTCTCAATTGTAATTTTTTCTCATCTATTTTAATTTCTGAATTATCGATAATTTTAACATAAAAAATATCTTTTTGAAGTTTCTGCTCTAGCAGCACCTTATCTATTACCAAATCTTCCGGTATAGCTCCCTCTAAAGTGATTCTATATGCGTTTGAATTATAAGTATCTTTGAAATTTTCTTTTAAAAAACCTATGATTTTTTCATACACATAATCAAAATATTCTATGTCTGAAATATCTATAGATAAGTTTTCAAAAGTTCTTTCACTTAACTTCATAAAATTAATATTACAAACGCCTTTTTTAACTGTACCTATATAAAATCCTTTTTCTCCCGTTTCGTCAAATCCACTACCTTGAGGGTTGCCACAATAAGCATAGTGTGTTAAAAATTGATTTGAAATTTCACTTCTCTTATGAACGTGGCCTAATGCGATATAATCGAATTTACTATCTTTTATTTCGGAAATCGTTATAGGATTATAATCACTACTACCAGAATTGTTTATATCTGCATGCATAACACAAATATTCAAATAATCGCTATATTCTTTCACTTTTTCGCCTGCAGATTTTAACAAACTTTCGTATTCATACCTATCTTGAAATCCACAGCCCCAAATCAATGTGTTTTTATCTTTTATTTCCACGTGTTCAAGTTCTTTGCTACCAAAAATTGTAACATTTTCCGGCCACTTGTACATTTGATAAGGCGAATTTATTGTAAATGGGTCATGATTTCCCGGCGATATAAAAATTTTATAATCACAATTTTCCATATGCCCAATGATTTGCTTTACATCATTTTGAGAAACGTCTACATCATCAAACAGATCCCCTGCTATTAATAAAGCATCTACATTTTCATTTTTGCATATGTTTAGGATGTTAAAAAAAGAATCTTTTATTTCCTGAGATATAACTGACGATTTTTCACCAAGCTCCGTATAACTGGCGCCAATATGTATATCTGCACAATGTGCTATTTTTATTTCCAAATCAAAAACCCTCCATAACAAAAAATTAGGTATTGAGTTTTTTTGTTTACTAATATATAATAAACTTTGTAAAATACATTTTATAATTAAAGAATGTGTAATTCAACATGCAGTTGAATGGGTGCCATGCGACGGATGATTGTGAACCATGTCAGGCGGGGAACCGAGCAGCATTAAACAATATGTTCCGTGCGATTTGGTTAATTCTTTCAGCTGCATGTTGAGTTACACAATCTATTATAAAAACAAATTTAATAAGTGAGGTAATAGCCTGTGTATCAAGCATTATACAGAAAATGGCGTCCAAAAACATTTGAAGATGTAATAGGGCAAAATCATATTACCCAAACATTAGAAAGTGAGATAAGTTCAAACAGAATTTCTCACGCCTACCTATTTACAGGTCCTCGTGGGACCGGCAAAACAACATGTGCAAAAATTTTTGCTAAAGCCGTAAACTGTTCTTCGCCAAAAAATGGCAATCCATGCGGTAAATGTGACATATGTTCATATTTGCAATCAGAAAACGCCACGGATATATCCGAAATCGATGCCGCAAGTAATAACGGTGTAGAAAATATTCGTTCTATGCGTGAAGAGGTAATGTTTACACCGGCAAGATGTAAATATAGAGTTTATATCGTAGATGAAGTTCATATGCTTTCTACCGGGGCCTTTAATGCTTTTTTAAAAGTTCTAGAAGAACCCCCTGCCCACGTTATATTCATCTTAGCCACAACTGAAATTCAAAAAATTCCCGCAACTATAATTTCCAGGTGCCAACGTTTTGATTTTCACAGAATCTCTCAAAACGAAATTATAGATAGAATAAATTTCATTTGTAAAAAAGAATCTATAAAAATAGAACCTGAAGCAAGCAAAATAATTGCAAAGTATGCGGACGGAGGAATGCGTGACGCACTATCACTACTAGACCAATGTGCAAATTCGTGCGAAAACAATATAACAAAGCAATCGGTTCAAAAAATCCTAGGTATTGCCGATAGCGATTGTTTTGATGAATTCATAAACTATGTTTTTAATTCTGACTGTAAAAACGGATTGGATTTCCTAGATAAAATTTATATGCAATCTAAAAACATGGCATTGTTTTGTGAGGAAATAATGCAGTATTTCAGGAATTTAATGATTAAACAAGTAGCAAGCGAGAATAATAATTTAGACATTAATAAAATCTTGAATTCTTTAGATATTTTACAAAATTCCTATAAAAACATTTCTTCCGGAGTAAATTCAAAACTAGAAATGGAAATCGCTGTAGTAAAATTATGCGGAATTTTCGGCGACAGTGTTCCAAAAAAAGAGAAAAAATCTCAGAAACCGGTTGCAAAAGTTTCTCCTAAAAAAGAAACAATTAAAGATGTAAGCCCAATAGAGATAATAAACACTGCTCCCGATAACGTTTTTGAGTCTTGGCACGACATAATAGAAAAACTTAAAAACCAGAAAAACTTAAAATCGCTTTATATTTCTTTGAAAGATTCAACGGCGTATCAGAAAAAGAACTATATACTAATAGATTCTCAAAACGCAATGGCATTTGAACTTTTAAGAAACAGTGACTATCGTAGAGAAATAAAAAACATAATAAAAGAAATCACAGGAAAACAATATAATCTTGGACCTTATACGCCAGAATCCAATAAAGCCGGTAGCAAAGAAAAAATAAACAATCCGTTAGACGAATTAATAAATAACGCTAAATCTAGCGGTGTTGATATAACTATAAATTAGGAGGATTTTTAATGAAAGCAAGAGTACCAAATCAAGGAATGGGCGGAATGAATTTTCAAAAATTAGCCAAACAGGCACAAGAAGCCCAAGCGCAAATGGAACAAATCACTGCGCAATTAGATGAGAAAGAATACACAAGTTCATCTGGTGGCGGGGAAGTTACTGTAACCGTATCCGGAAAACCCGAACTTAAAAAAATTGATATAAACCCAGAAATAGTTGACGTAAATGATCTTGAATTTTTATCAGACATGATAGTTTTAGCAACTAATAACGCAATATCAAAAGCAAACGAAGAAAAAGAATCTTCACTTGGCTCAATTACAAACGGATTAAATATTCCGGGAATGTTTTAATATGCAAAAAAGCAGTAATTTTTTACCACTTACAGAATTACGCGAATGCTTTGAATCATTGCCCGGCATCGGACACAAAAGCGCCGCCAGGCTTGCTTATTGTGTTTTAAAAATGTCAGATGAAAAAGCTCAAACTTTTGCTAATTCAATAATCGAAGCCAAAAAAAACATAAAATATTGCGATAGATGTTGTAATTTTACAGGAGAAAAAATTTGCAATATATGTTCTGATAATTCAAGAGATTCCTCAACTGTTTGCGTTGTAGAAGACCCTAAAGATGTAGATGCTATTGAACGAACAGACGAATATAAAGGTAAATATCATGTTTTACATGGCGTTCTCTCCCCTATTGGCGGTATTGGTCCGGAGCATTTGCACATTAAAGAATTAATTGGACGAATTTCCAAAGAGGAAATCAAAGAAGTAATTCTTGCCACTAATCCCACAGTAGAGGGCGAAGCCACTGCTATGTATATTTCCAAGCTCTTAAAACCATTGGGTATAAAAGTAACCAGATTGGCCTACGGCGTGCCTGTAGGCGCCTCACTTGAATATGCAGATGAGGTTACACTTTCAAGAGCGCTGGAAGGTCGTAGCGAAATATAAATTTTTAAAATGCTGTTTTTATGCTCAGTATATATGGCAAAAACCATTGACAAACTTAAAGTATAATGATAATTTATCATTGTAATTTGTTTTACAAATTTTTGTTTGAAAGGAAATGTTAAGAATGTCAGTATCCAATATTGTAAAAACAGTAAAATTTAAGGTTGGAACAACAGCATTAGTAATATCTGCAGCAGTAATAGGAACATTAGCCGCAGTAGAAGGAACTACTATGGTTGTTGCAGCCACACCTAACGTACCTCGCGCAGTTTTCAATTTGTTTAAAGCACACAGCAGCGATGAAAAAGTAAGAGAAGCAGCACAAAGTTGGAATCAAGTAGCCCACGGCAGTTTAACACCTGTTGTACAGAAAAAATTAGTATTTGCTCAAACCGGTGAAATAACTCAAGAACCAGAAGTAATATTTGAAAAAAACGAAAGCAGAATTTTACGTTTGCATTCAACCAAAAAAAGCGGCAATGGACGTTGGGCAAACAGAATAATTACTGAACAATGGTTCGCATATCAGGTAATGAAAGCCGATGAAGAAGCTTCTAAGAAGTTAACCAAAGATTATTGTAAAAAACATTTTCCTGCTCTTTTTGATGATTCAGCTGATGATTCAGCTGTTGTTCTAGAAGAACAACCTACGGAAGAACAACCTACGGAAGAACAACCTAAAGAAGAACAACCTAAAGAAGAGCAACCTAAAGAAACAACTAAACCCCAAGTAACTTCAAAAAGCGATAGCGCAAGTGAAAGTGAAACCGAAGACTAAACAGACAAATAATAAGCAAATATATTATTAAATATAATAATTAGCCAGCAAAACACATACCAAACTTATGGTGTGTGTTTTGTTTTTTTAGTATCAAAAAATTGAGCAAATGCATAATTTGTTAAAAATTATGTTGCGAAGGACTGAAACAAATTGAAGACTATATTTGTACGTCTAAACAATTGCAAACTCAATCACGAGTATAAAATAATTAAAGTTAGTGCAAAAGATGATTTTTTGTTGCGTAGATTTATGGATTTGGGCTTAGTGGAAGGCACAAAAATTAAAGCTCTACATAATGACCCTTCAAAAAATTTAACTGCTTACTTAATACGCGGAGCAGTGATCGCACTCAGGAACGATGACATCAAAGACATAATAGTTTATGAGATTTAAAAATCATATTAAAATTAATTTCAAAAATTTTAGTTTGGAGATGTGTCGTTTTAAATGAACATTATAAAAAGTTCTATTTCTAAAATTAAATATTTTAATAAAAAAACAATCAAAAATATTAATTTTAAAAACATTGCCATTGCAGGCAACCCCAACGTTGGTAAAAGTACAGTATTTAATGTTCTTACCGGCATGAAACAGCACACAGGAAACTGGCCCGGAAAAACTGTGGAGTGTGCTCAAGGAAAATACTGTTACAACGGCAATACTTTTAAAATTACAGACATTCCCGGCACATACTCATTGATGTCTAATTCGCCGGAAGAAGAAATAGCAAGAGATTTCATTTGTTTTTCAAACCTAGATGCAATAATAGTAGTAATGGATGCAACATGTCTAGAAAGAAATCTAAACTTAGCCTTACAAATATTAGAAATGACAAAAAACGTTGTAATATGCGTAAACTTAATCGATGAAGCTAAGAAAAAAAAGATTTATATAGATTTAGACGAACTTTCATTACAACTTGGAGTACCCGTTGTATACACAAACGCCCGAAAAAAACAAGGAATAAAAAAACTTATGCAAGCTGTAAACGATGTAGCTCTAAAAAAACGCAAAACATTTGGAACAACAATAAACTATCCAGACCCTTTAAATTCTTGCTTAGAAAATGTTTCTGCTGCGATTTCCCCTTTTATATCAAAAAACACAAACTCACGCTGGCACGCACTTAAAATTCTAGAAAACGATAAAAAACTAGAGGGAAAAATAAAAAATGAGTTTAATGAAATTTACACCAATCCGTCAGTAAAAGAAATAATAGAATCAGAAAAAGATATTTTAAATAAAAAAAACATAACTCAAGAATCAATTAAAAAAATCATAGTAAAGTCTTTAATAAACAAATCTGAACAAATAAGCCGATTATGCGTACATATTGAAAACAAATCATATGACAAAAAAGATAGAAAAATTGACCACGTTTTAACCTCCAAAACAACAGGAATACCTATAATGATACTCCTACTTATGGGGATATTTTGGATAACAATATCAGGTGCAAACTACCCATCTGAAATTATAGCATCGGTGCTATTTAATATTCAGGAAAAATTAACAGCTATTCTAATATCGCACTCTTGCCCGCAGTGGATTAACGGCCTTTTTGTTGAAGGTATGTACAGAACACTTGCTTGGGTGGTTTCAGTAATGCTACCGCCTATGGCCATATTTTTCCCGCTATTTACATTCTTGGAAGACGTAGGATATTTGCCAAGAATAGCCTTTAGTTTAGATAATTCATTCAATAAATGCGGAGCTCACGGAAAGCAAGCGCTAACCACTTGTATGGGGTTTGGTTGTAACGCCTGTGGCGTTATTGGATGCAGAATAATAGATTCGCCAAGAGAAAGATTAATTGCACTTTTAACAAATAATTTTGTTCCTTGCAACGGCAGATTAGCGCAGTTTAATATTGCAAAAAAATAAAAGCCCTATTTTAAGAGCTTTTATTTCTAATATTTAATTATTTTTTATATTTGATCCATTTAATAGACCTATGCTTTAAAAAATGAGAATATTGCTTTAAACGTCATATATAAATCTATTTTAGAAATCACCTCAAACGGTGCGTGCATAGACAATACAGGAACACCAACATCTATAACATCTGCATTCAAATTGGCAATGTATTTTGCAATGGTTCCGCCGCCACCATTATCTACTTTTCCAAGCTCGCCGCTTTGCCACAAAACATCATTATCATTAAAAATCTTGCAGACCTCACCGGTAAATTCGGCCGTAGCATCAGATGTCCCGTATTTTCCGCCACTTCCGGTATATTTTGTAACAACTACTCCCCTATTTATATAAGAACTGTTGGCGGGTTCAAAACTTGAAGGGTACGTAGGGTCGTATGCTGCATTTACATCTGCTGAAAGACATTTGGTTTTTGTCAATACATCACGTAAATTTACTCCATCTTGATCTGCTAGGTCAGCTATAAAATACTCTAAAAACTTAGATTGAGAACCTGTATTTCCGTCGCTTCCGATTTCTTCCTTATCCGTTAACATGACCACAGTAGTTTTTTTCGGATCTTTAGACTCTAGTATAGCTCTTAAACATGGGTAGCAACAAGATCTATCATCGTGAGCGTATCCCCCAATTAAGCTCCTGTCAAACCCTAAATCTTTAGCTTTATAAGCGGGAACAAGCTCAAGGTCAGAAGATATAAGATCTTCTTCAACTATGCCATATTTATCATTCAATATTTTTAAAATATTGAGCTTAACTAATTCAGAACCCTCAGCATCAGCGAATGGAATACTACCAACTAATAGATTTAAATTTTCTCCAAGTATTCCTTCAGACATCTTTTTAGACATTTGCTCACGAGCAAGATGTGGTAACAAATCAGTCACGCAAAAGCACGGTTCATCATCATTTTCACCAATACAAACATCAACATAGCTTCCATCACGTTTTACTATACGGCCGTGTAAAGAAAGCGGAAGAACTGTCCACTGATACTTTTTAATTCCTCCATAATAATGAGTTTTAAGTATTGCAAGCTCATTGTTTTCTAATAATGGATTTGGCTTAAGGTCTAGGCGTGGAGCATCGGCATGAGCAACAGCTAAATTTATTCCGTTTTTGGTGCCGTCTTTTCCGATAATAGCCAGAACTATATTTCTATCTCTATTTATTTTATATACTTTATCTCCTGCTTTATATTTTTTAGAGCTGTCAAATTCTTCAAATCCTAATTTTTTAGCTTCATTAATTGCATAACGCACACATTCTTTTTCTGTTTTGCAAGTGTTCAAAAAATCTTTATATCCTTCTGCAAAATCAAAACTCTTTTTAAGTTCTGATTCACCTATGCGGTTTGCACCGTTTTTCTTATTTAAAAACAGTTTTTCTTTAAGTTCTGAGCTTGAATTTTTGTTTGTGTTCATAAATCCAGTTCCTTTCTTTAAAATCAACTAAAATATAATTTTTTATAAATCTCTCTGGCACGTTTAACACGCTTTACATAATTTTTGGTTTCATTATATGGAATTTCAGAATAATCCATATTATCCTTAGATATTTTATTTGTTCTAATCCATTTATCAGTCGTGGTAATACCTGCATTGTACGCACAAAGCGCAACATCTAAATTTTTATACCTATTTCTTAAAAACGAAATCAAATATGTTCCGCACATGATATTTGTACGCGGATCAGAAATATCAGAATAGCTGCTTAAATCATCTTTCGATTTATCCCTAAGCCATTTAAAAGTTCCTGGGGTTATTTGCATCAACCCCACCGCATCTGCATGCGAATGTGCTGATTTATCAAATCCGCTTTCACACTTAATTATAGCATATATTAACTCTTTTTCAACGCCATACTTATTTGAAGCTTCAGTTACTATATCCTCGTAGTTTATAGGATAAAAATATTTAAATATGGACTTGGAACCTTTATATATAACAATCAATCCAAAAAGTACTAGAGATAAAACAAAAACTAAGCTAATTATTCGTTTCTTTGATTTTATATCTATGCTGCACACACCCCTTTTCTTATAGATTTATAATATCAAATCCCGCAGCCCTTACCAGCCGATTATAAACTGCAACACTAAATCCATTAACATCCTTATAATGGGCATAAATATGAGTTCCTTGAAGTTTATCGGCATCTCTTAACGCACCAAATAATTTTTGAGCCTGCGTTTTAACGTCATCAGACCCTCCATATGATACATATGGCACATTTATGTTTTGAATGTCTTCATTAAAGCAAAGTGCTATTATATTATCGTTTTTCTTTGAATTTATAAATTCGGAATATTTCTCTGCGCTACTAATAATCATAGTTACCGGAGTTTTTGGAGAATAATGCTTATATTTCATTCCGGGTGAAAGAACTTTTTCTCCGGCTTTTGATTTTTTAAACACTGCATCGTCAATTTTAACGCATCCAACAGTGTTTTTTATATCGTCAGCGCTTATAGCCCCGGGTCTTAGTATTCTTGGAATTTCTTCCAAAAGCGAAACAACGGTTGACTCAAGCCCCACAGTACAATCTCCACCGTCTACAATCGCATCAATTTTACTATTTAAATCTTCAAAAACGTGTTCGAACTTGGTCGGGCTCGGCTTACCCGAAAGATTGGCCGACGGAGCAACAAGAGGTTCTCCCGTTTTCAAAATTATTTCTTGAGCTATTTTATTTGATGGGAATCTAACAGCCACAGAGCTAAGCCCTGCGCAGACTTCGTTTGGGATTTTAGAATTTTTAGGTAATATCATAGTAAGAGGGCCGGGCCAAAATTTTTCTGCCAATTTTTGAGCTGTTTCATGGAACTCTGAAACCACTTCATAAATATTTTTTATATCAGCGATATGGACTATTAAAGGGTTATCCATAGGGCGACCTTTGGCAATAAAAATATTTTTTATAGACTGCGGTTTGTATGCGCTTGCGGCCAAACCATAAACTGTTTCAGTCGGTATTGCAACTAATCCACCGGATTTTAAAATATCTGCCGCAATATCCGTTTGATTTGAATTTAAAATCTTAGTTTTCAAATTTATTTCCTTTCACCAAATAGATAAATTTAATTTCCTGCAAGTTTTGCTGCACGATCCGCTGTTATTAAACTGTCAATAATTTCATCTAAATCGCCATTTAGAACATCTTCAAGTCTATAAAGTGTTAAACCTATTCTATGGTCTGTAACTCTGCTCTGCGGATAATTATATGTTCTTATACGCTCCGAACGGTCACCCGTTCCAACTTGTGAACGACGTTCCTGAGCAACAGCAGATTCTTGTTCAGAACGTTTTAAGTCAAGTAATCTTGATTTTAGAACCTTCATAGCTTTATCTTTGTTTTTATACTGGCTGCGCTCATCTTGGCATTCTACTACAAGACCTGTAGGAATATGAGTTATTCTTATTGCCGATTCAGTTTTATTTACGTGTTGGCCACCTGCTCCGCCGGATCTATATGTATCTATTTGTAAATCACTTGGATTTATCTCAATTTCAACATCATCTGCCTCCGGCAAAACTGCTACTGTAACCGTTGACGTATGAACACGCCCTTGAGTTTCTGTATCAGGCACTCTTTGAACTCTGTGAACACCGCTTTCAAATTTTAACTTTGAATATGCTCCTTCTCCGGAAACCATAAAACTTATCTCTTTATATCCACCAAGCTGTGTTTCGTTTGCATTGAGAATTTCTACTTTCCAGTGTTTAGCCTGAGAATACATATTATACATTCTGAACAGAACACTAGAAAACAAAGCTGCTTCTTCTCCGCCTGCTCCGCCACGTATCTCCATAATTACATTTTTTTCATCATTGGGGTCTTTGGGCAAAAGCAAGATTTTAAGTTCTTCAGAAATTTTTTGAATATTTTCTTTTGAAGAGTCAAGCTGAGCTTGTGCCATATCTTTAAATTCTTTGTCACAATCATTGTCCGATAGTAACTCTTTTGCCTCTAGAGCGCTAGCTTCTTCTTTTTTATATTCTGCGTATTTTTCTATTATAGGAGTTAGATTTTTATACTCTTTCATAAATTTTTTATATTCTTGCTGGTCAGATAAAATCTTTGTATCACACAACGCTTCGTTAACTTCATTATATCTTTTTTGTATATTTTCAAGACGTTTAAACACACTAATCCCCCTCGGTTTTTTTAAAACTCTAAAAATAATTATATCACATATTGAGCTTATTATAAATAGAGAACCGGCTATACATACAGGATTATTGAAAATACTTCTAAAATGTAATATCATAATTTATATATTTTAAAAAGCAAAAGAAACAGCTTGAACGCTCTGAGGTGAAATAAATTTGAAAATACTTTTTATGGGGACTCCTGAATTCGCAGTTCCATCTTTAAAAGCACTAATAAAAAATAATCACGAGATATGCGCAGTATTCACAAAACCGGACAAGCCACAAGGACGGAAAATGATAATAACTCCTCCACCTGTAAAAATTTATGCAGAGGAAAACAGTATTGCAGTTTATCAACCTGAAAATTTGAAAGACCCGGAAGTTTTTGATATAGTAAAAAAATTAAATCCAGAATTAATAGTAGTTGTTGCATACGGAAAAATATTGAAAAAAAATATATTAGATTTCCCTAAATACGGTTGCATTAACGTCCATGGCTCGCTTTTGCCAAAGTATAGAGGAGCAGCGCCTATACAATGGAGCATAATAAATGGCGACAGCGTAACCGGAATTACTACCATGTTTATGAACGAGGGCTTAGATACAGGCGATATCCTTCTACAAGAAAAAACTCCCATATATGAAAATGAAACGTCTGAAGAATTAAAATTGCGTCTTTCACAAATAGGCGCAGACCTTCTTATTAAAACCATATCGGAGATTGAACAAGGCACTATAAAGCGCATAAAACAAAATGAGTCAGAAGCGACATTTTCTCCACCATTAGATAAATCGCTCGGAAAAATAGATTGGATTAAATCTGCTACTGAAATCAACAATTTAATAAGGGGGCTAAACCCGTGGCCTATAGCGTATACAGCATTAAACAAAACACTTTTCAAAATTTATAAAGCTAAAATAAGCGATAAAAGAATTTGTAATCCCGGTCAAATTATAAGCGTCAATCCCCTAATTATCGGCTGTGGGAATAATACAAGTTTAGAGCTTGAAGAAGTTCAAATAGCGGGTAAAAAACGTATGTCTGCAGCAGACTTTACAAGAGGAAACAAGCTAACAGGAAAAACTATACTCGGCGAAAATAATAATATTCCAGAGGTATAAAGTGAAAGTTATTATATTATCAGCTAAAACAGGCGGCGGGCATATAAGTGCCGCAAAAGCAATAAACGAATATCTAAAAAACAATGGTGCCGAAGTAAAAATGCTAGACACCATAGAAACCATCAGTCGTATATTAAATAAAACGGTTATTGAAATATATGGTCACATAGCCAAAAGCCATAAACATCTTTGGAAATTAATGTATGATACATCAAATAACCAAGCGGCTGTAAGTAAATTGGTTGCTACTGTTAACGGCACTATAAGTAAAAAGCTATTGCCCAGTATTAATGATTTTAATCCGGATATTATAATCGTAACTCACCCATTTGCGGCGGAAATGATTTCAAGCTTAAAATCAGCCGGAAAGATAACTGTGCCACTTGTATGCGTAATGACAGACTACGCACCGCACAGGACATGGATTAACGATAAAACCGATGCCTATATAGTTGCAAATGATCAAATGATAAAACCTATGGAAGAAATCGGCGTGGATCCAAAAATAATTTATCCGTTTGGAATACCCATCAACGAAGACTTTCACTCTCCTAAAAACAAAGAAGAAGTCTTAAAAAGCATAGGGTTTTCTCAGGGCGTCCCCACAATTTTGATGATGGCAGGATGCGGCGGTATTGCAAACATAGCAGAAATTTATGAAAAATTACAATCATTAAAAACAGATGTACAAATAATAATAATAACCGGCAAAAACCAAAAATTATATAATAACATACGTATGCTAGCTTCTGGAGAAGAAATCAAAAAAAGAAAATTCATCCTAAAACATTTAAATTTAAAAAAATTAAGATTAATAAAAAAACCAAAAAAATTGAGTTTTGATAATAAAGATAATCGTAAAAAGACCAAAGTAATATACTTTACAAATGAAGTAAGCAAATATATGCAATCATCTGATTTAATAATCACTAAACCCGGAGGACTGACTGTAAGCGAAGCATTAGCTTGCAACTTGCCTATGGCACTTTTTAACGCAATACCGGGCCAAGAAGAAGAAAACGCCAACTTTTTAGTAAAAAACAATATGGCAGTTAGATTAACCGGTGGAAAGTATGATATAAAGATTATAGAAAATTTATTAACCGACCCTAAAAGACTAAATGCCATGAAACTCAACTGTCAAAAATTCGATAAATCAGATTGCTTAAAAAACATATACAAGGTAATTCAAAAACTCTTAAAATAATCTTCAGGAGGTAATAAGATATGCTCTCAGATATTGAAATCGCTCAAAAAGCAGATATTAAACCTATAATTAAAATAGCAGAGAAACTAGGACTTTATGCAGAGGATATAGAAAACTACGGTAAATATAAGGCTAAAATATCGGAACAAGTTTTTGAAAAATCTAAAAATAAAAAAGACGGCAAACTAGTACTGGTAACAGCGGTTAACCCTACTCCTGCCGGAGAAGGCAAAACTACAATTACAATAGGATTAGGTCAAGCTCTGAACTCGCTTGGTAAAAAAACCGTAATCGCACTAAGAGAACCATCTTTAGGACCGGTTTTTGGAATTAAAGGAGGCGCAACAGGTGGCGGATATTCGCAAGTGCTACCTATGGAAGATATAAACCTGCATTTTACCGGAGATATGCATGCAATCACAGCTGCAAACAATCTTCTGTGCGCTGTAATAGACAACCATATTCATCAAGGAAATAAAATTAAAATAGATCCACGAAGAATTTTGGTAAAACGCTGTCTAGATATAAACGACCGTGCGCTTAGAAATATTGTAGTAGGACTTGGTGGAGAAATTAACGGATTCCCACGTGAAGATGGCTTTGTAATAACTGTTGCAACAGAAATAATGGCAATACTCTGTATGGCAGAAAATTTAGAAGATTTAAAATTAAAACTTGGGGAAATTTTAATTGCTTATGATTATAGCGGGAATCCTCTATATGCAAAAGATTTAAATATACAAGGTGCTATGGCCACACTACTTAAAGAGGCAATAAAGCCAAATCTTGTTCAAACAATCGAAGAGTCGCCGGTAATAATGCACGGCGGACCGTTTGCAAACATCGCACACGGATGCAATTCAGTAAGGGCAACAAAGCTTGCGTTAAAACTTGGAGATTACTGCATCACAGAAGCCGGGTTCGGCGCCGACCTAGGTGCAGAAAAGTTTTTAGATATTAAATGCAGATTAGCAGATTTAAAACCTTCATGTATCGTTATAGTTGCAACAATAAGAGCACTTAAATACAACGGTAAAGAAAAATTAGAAAATTTAAAGAATGAAAATATAGAAGCTCTTAAATTAGGTATTTGTAATCTTAAATCGCACATTTTAAATATGAAAAAATACGGAGTACCTGTTGTTGTAACCATAAATAAATTTCAAACAGACACTACTGATGAAATAAATATAGTAAAAGAGCTTTGTAAAAAATTAAACTGCAAAATTTCAGTATCAGAAGTGTTTGCTAAAGGTGGCGAAGGCGGCAAAGAACTTGCTAAAGACGTAATAAAAGCTTGTGATGAGCCGGAAAACTTTTCCCCCATCTACCCTCTTAATATTCCTATTAAAGAAAAAATAGAGAAAGTTGCAAAAGAGATTTATCACGCAAAAGATGTATACTATACCCCGCAAGCAGAAAAAGATATATTAAAAATCGAAAATATAGGAAAAACCAACTTGCCTATTTGCGTAGCAAAAACTCAATATTCTCTATCTGACGACCCACAAAAATTAGGAGCACCATCAGACTTTACCGTAACAGTAAAAAACATTTATCTTTCAAATGGTGCCGGATACATAGTTGTTATTATGGGCAACATATTAAGAATGCCGGGGCTTCCACTACACCCTGCTGCCGAAAACATTGACATAAATAAAAACGGAGAAATTTCAGGACTGTTCTAAACAATAAATAAAAAGCTATAACAAAAATCTAAAAACAATATCCACTGCTATTCAAACTACGGAAAGCAGTGGGGATATTTGTTTGCATAAAAACGCCAAATAACACAATATATCTAGATGTAGAACATTAGTTATATTTATTATTAGGAGAACAAATCTGCAAATGAAAGTTGCAATATACAGCAGAAAATCCAAATTTACCGATAAAGGAGAATCGGCAGAAAACCAGATAAATATGTGCCAAGAATACGCTCTTAATCATATACCAAACTTGAAAAAATCAGATATATTAATTTACAAAGACGAAGGGTTTTCTGGGAAAAACACAGAACGACCGGGATTTCAAAAAATGATGTCTGATTTAAAAAACAATATGTTTTCATATATTATCTGCTATAAACTTGATAGGATAAGTCGCAATATAAATGATTTTTCAAATTTAATAGAAAAATTAATTTCTTATAATATATCATTCGTTTGTATAAAGGAACAATTTGATACATCGGTCCCAATTGGCAGAGCAATGATGTACATAGCTTCAGTATTTTCTCAGTTAGAACGAGAAACAATAGCAGAACGTGTAAAAGACAACATGATGATGCTTGCTAAAAACGCCCAGTGGCTAGGCGGTACAACACCTTATGGATTAAAATCGGTTAAAATCACTACCAAAGACTCGTATGGCAAAGTCAAACACAAATTTAATCTAAGAACCGATGAATCAAAAATAGACAACATAAAAATAATTTATTCTATATTTCTTAAAACACAATCATTTTCGGAAGTAAAAAGATATCTAGAAAAGCCAAATTCAAACTTAAAGAATTTTTCAATCACCGGAATAAAAAAAATACTGCGCAACCCTATTTATTGCATCGCAGACAAAGATGCTTTTAATTTTTTTAAGAAAGTAAATGCCGATATATGTTTTACCGAAAACAATTGGAGCGATAAATTCGGGGTTTTTTCTTACAATAAATATCACTATCAAAAAAACTGTGCAAGTACGAACGATTACTCAAAATGGATTATATCAGTTGGAACACACACCGGAATAATATCGGGGCGCAATTGGATTAAAACTCAAAAAATCATATCTAACATATCTAAAAATAAATCCCATAATAAAAAATCCGAAAAATATTCTATACTTTCCGGATATATAAAATGCAAAAAATGTGGTGGCAAAATGTTAACTAAGATCAGAAATACAAAAAGCAAATTTTGCTTCGACTATATTTGTAGCAATAAAATATACAAAGGTTTAAATTTTTGCCAATGTAAAAATCTTAACGGTGTAAAGGTCGATAAAGAAGTATTCACCGGTTGCGTTAAAAAACTTTTATCTCAGTCTAAAAGCAAAAAATTAGAAAAAATAATGCCGTATTTAAAACACGAAGATTTTTTTGATAAAACTCCAATAAACATTAAGCAAGAATTTATAAATAGCACTATAAAAGAAATCGTATGGGATGGAGAAGCATTAAAAATATATTTTAAATAAAACTTTCCATGTTTAAACTGTGTATTCCCTCTGCTTATTTCAATAATTTCAATGTTCTTTTTAGGTTCAAATTTTTTAGGAGCCAGCTCTTTTATATCTGCGGCTATACTCACAATGTTCATACTTTTAGGGCTTGTGGTTACATTTTTAACATCAAAACTACTATCAGTAACATTGCTTAAAGGCGAACCCTCATCATTTATATTGGAACTCCCACCATATAGAAAGCCTCAAATAGGCAAAATACTGATAAGATCAATCGCCGACAGAACAATTTTCGTGCTAGGCAGAGCGGTAGCAGTAGCGGCGCCTGCAGGATTAGTAATATGGCTTATGGCAAACATAAAAATAAATGATATAAGCGTTCTGATGCACTGCGCACAATTTTTAGACCCTTTTGCCAAATTGATAGGGCTCGATGGCGTAATACTAATGGCGTTTATACTGGGGTTCCCTGCAAACGAAATAGTATTCCCAATAATAATAATGTGCTATATGTGTACCGGCAGCATAATGGAAACAGAATCTTTATTTGAATTAAAAGAACTCCTTGTTTCTCATGGCTGGACTTATATAACAGCGATTTGCACAATGATGTTTTCGCTTATGCACTTTCCGTGCGGAACCACGTGTTTAACAATAAAAAAAGAAACAAACAGTATAAAGTGGACTATCGTAGCTTTTATATTACCTACAGTCGTCGGCTTAATAATGTGTTTCTTAACTTGCAATATATTAAAACTCATAAATTTGGTTCTATAAACATACCTCGTTGTAAAATTTCAGACTTTTGAAATCCGATTGCACATGGTAAACAATATATTTTTCAGATAATTCGTTCAGGATTTTCAGCGCTTTCTCTGAAAGATTAAATAAAAACAATTTTTCAATAGGCGAATAAACAATATGACGCAAAGCCTTAACCATTCCAAGACTTAACGAAACACAAAAATCTCCACACTCTTTTGCACAATTTTCACAAAAGAGCTTGCCGGATTTCAAATCGAAATACATATTTTCATCTTCGTATTTCCCGCATTTATCACAACAAACTATGTCTGGCATATATCCACACAACGAACTTGATCTAATTTCAAAAATCAATTTTACAAATTCCGGAGATTTAATACCTTTTGAAATATAAAAAAGAGAATTTAAAAAAAGTCTAAAAAAATCTTGGGACAAATCGTTTTCACAAGAAAGAGCAAAACATAACTCGCATAAATATTGCGATATGGTCAACGATTTTATATCGTTCTTTATATTCCAAAAAACATTAAGAATTTCCGCATCATTAACAATATACCCCGAGCGATTCTCAAAAAGCGAAAAATCGCAATAAGATAACACCGAGAGTGCAGAAAGCCTCCCTTTGTTCCTACCACGGTTACAAGGGACTATAGCTGAAATGACACCCATATCCTGTGTAAAAATATTCACAAGATTATTATCACTACTTAAATTAATCTTTCTTATAACTATCCCTTTTATTCGCATCTTTAAACGTTTCTCCAAGATTTTTAAAAAATATTTCTTTATTGTTATATGAATAGTTTAAGTAATCTAAAACACTGCCTGTTGAAATAAATTTTTGCCAGCTTTTTTCTTTATTATTAGCAAAATCTACAGCCATATCAATTACCTTCTTTTTCAAAAAACTTTGTGTTCAATATGCCTTATTATATATCGTTTTTTGATTAAAAGATAGTAATTTTTCATAATTTTAAAATAAATTTATGATAAATGAATAACCCTTTAGTTTTTCTCTAATATATAGCCGAAATCTTTTAAATTAGAAGCACGGTTTCTCCAGTTTTCCTTCACTTTAACCCACAGCTGAAGATTTATTTTAACATCAAAAATTCTTTCCAGTTCTTTACGGGATTCCGTGCCTATTTTTTTAATCATATTGCCTTTATGCCCTATTATAATGGCCTTATGATTATTACGCTCACAATTTATCACGGCATCTATATTTAGAATTTCATTTTTACTTTCGTGAAATTTTTCTATAGAAATAGCTACACCGTGAGGTATTTCTTTATCAAGAAGATAAAGCATTTTTTCTCTTATTATTTCTGATACAATAGTACGTTCGGATTGGTCTGTTATATCATCTTCGGCAAAAAAGAAAACCGAAGGCTTGGCAAGTTTAACAATTTCAGAAATAAGTTCTCTGCGCCCATCTGAATTTATCGCAGAAATAGGAACCACTGCTGTATAACTAAAAAGCTCTACAGCATCCTGTATAAGATTCATAATCATTGACTTATCTTTGAGCAAATCAATTTTATTGATTACCAAAACAACAGGCAAATTCATATCTTTAAATCTTTTAATGAACTTCAAATCTTCATCACGTAAGCCTTTTTCTGCATCTATTACATGCATTATGGATTCTGCGCCGCAAAAAGAGTCATTAATTTGATTAATCATATATCCGCCAAGACGAGTATGTGGCTTATGAATTCCCGGGGTATCTAAAAAAACAAGTTGAGTATCATCAAGTGTAAGTATGCCGGTAATTTTATTTCTGGTAGTCTGCGGTTTTGGAGAAACTATTGATATTTTTGAACCTAAAAGCATATTTAGTATAGAAGACTTACCAACATTAGGCCTACCCACAATAGACATAAACAAAGATTTTTTATTTTTAGATTCCATTTTTACCTCTTAAAAAAATTAATTTTATTTTTTAGGATTCATAAACTTAATCACAGATTTTAACTTGTTTATAATAGGTGTCATGCCAGACCCGACATAAATCAAACACAAAACAAAAGACAAACCAAGTAAAAAAATTGCCAGTGGTCTGTGGCAAAAGAATTCCCACATACGAACGTAAGCTGAAGCGTCACAAAACAAAAACACACCAACAAATACAGAAGCGATGGAAGACAAAAGAACTGCTCCGGCAGCGACATCTTTGGACGCTTTGGCTTTAGGGTTATAATCTTTGGCGCAAATATCAACAGCCTCTTCAATAGAAGTGTTAAGCATCTCTGAAGAAATAACAAAAGCCATGGTTAAAAAAAGTATCGCATATTTTTCCGCGCTGAAATTAAAAAACATAGAAAACACCGTCACATAAAATACAGCAACAGTGTGTATTCTTGTGTTTCTTTCATTTCTTATCGCATACTTTATGCCGTTAAAAGCATACATGAAGCTTTTAAATAACTTTTTCATAGTAAAAATCTATTCCGATTCACGAGCATACGTAGCAGAAGTAGAAAATCCAAGCAAATCAAGAACTTTATCTTCTTTTTCTCTCATACGCATTTTTTCGATGCCGCCTTTTTCGTGGTCATAACCCAAAAGGTGAAGCATGCCATGAGCTACCAAATATGTAACCTCACGTCTGAAAGAATGCCCATAAGTTTCACTTTGCTCTAAAACTTTTTCCATCGATATAATTATATCGCCCAAAATTTGGGAGTTAGTATCAGGGTCGATTTCATAACTGCCATCTTTCATCATTGGGAACGAAAGCACATCAGTAGGAACATCTTTATCTCTATATTGCTTATTAAGACTTTGTATATATGAATTATCAACCATTGTTACGCTAACTTCGGCTGATCCTTTAAATTTTTCCATTTTAAGAACTGCATTACAGCATCTTCTTATTAACATACGAATTCCGGTAGGAACTTTTACTTCTTTCTGTCTATTTACTATAATAACTCTGGTTTTATCGACAACCATTGGTTTCATCCTTCCTAAAAATTATAATTCGTTTTTAGAGAATAATTTCATATATATCGTGACAATAAATAAGGTATATATAAAAGAAACAAATACCCTTGTTTCTTAATCAACGTGTAAACATCCATATCACTGTTTTTTAATTGTAGCAGAATATTCTTGAAATATCTCCTAAACATTAATTATAAAGTATTGTCAATTTTATGTCAAATAAAAATTATCCAAAATATCAGCAAATTATTTATTTAAATTTGTGCATTTTTGTACAACTAATTTTCAAATATCATCTGCTGTTTTTTTGCAATATTTTCCAAGCATTCGTACTGACACTCTTGAACGTATTCCTCTCCGTTTTCGGATTTTCTGACTTCCCCCATCGATTTATTAATGATTTTTAAATCGTCACCAAAATTATCTTTCTCAAACTCCTCAAACTTTTTCTCTAACGCCGATTTCGCTTGTTCTATATCCAGATTTTTTTCTATCTGCTGTTGCTCATATCCTTTTTCCCTAAAAACAGTTATTGGTAATCTTGCTCCTAAAAAGTCTACGTGCCGCTCCGAGAATTCATATCGATGATCTCCTTGCATTTTCTTCGCAAAGCTGAGCGGTATTTCAAATGAGAAAATTTTTATGCGACAACGCTGAGTAGTTTTGCCTGTATCACAAATACAAATTTGATTTACTTTTTCTTTTAAAGAAATTTTTCTTAATGTCTTAGCATAAACCTTGCCATCAGCACTTACAAACTCATTGCCGCCAGACGGGTTTTCTATAATCCCGCTTATCAAAAGCTGACCATCACTAACAACGTCACCGGGCTTTACAACTGCCGCTCCACGATATGTTTCCGTCCTCTCTATTACTCCACTAGCTGCCGCCGTAATATTACAAAGGCCGGTATCTTCCGGCTCGTTTTTTTCGGGAGGGATTACTTTTTCTTTAATCAAAACTTCCACAGTGCTACCCTTAAGATTTAAAGAAACCCACGATACCGCTCCGAGTCTAGACATAGCATTTTGCTGAGCAAGAGGAAAATTTATACTGTTTTTTAATGCTCCCGGCCATACACCTAAATCGCACATAATTTTTTTCACTTCGTCTTCACTCATATTATTACAGCCTTTTACTTCCACTTTCCAAACATACATCGGCATCATCAATAAAATTATAATAAAACAAAAAAATCCAACTAAAAACCCAAATCTGTTTTTATATTTTTTCACCCAAAACGGAATTCCGCTCTTTTTTAAAATCTCAATTTGAGAATTAGATTTACCTGCCAACTTACAAACGGATTCAAATTCAGTAGCGATAGTTTTAGCAGTAAGGTCGCCGTTTTCTTTTTTAATATTCCAAACGTTAAATCCGTTCTTGGCCAGAAGATTTAAAAATTTATCCGGATTTCCGCCACTGACCTTGAACGAAATATATCCAAAAAGTTTTCTTATTATATATAAAACCACACCACGTCCCCCTTTTTACCCTCTAATAAAACTAGCAAGTTAAGTTAAGAACTCAACAGAGGTTATAAATCCAAAAATTATGAGGGAGTCCGAAGTCAAGCATTTTATGCCCAAATTACGGCCAAAAAAAGAAACAATCATATTTTTAACTTTTATTTTTATTATATTTTCATCGTATTCCTCTATTGACCTGCACCCTTCAACTACAATTTCTCTGTTCCCTTTGAACTCCATATGCAACGAATTTAAAAAATTATCGGAAATATAACTTTTTATTTTTTTGGCATCAAACTTATCATTAGCAAAACAAATTTTGTTTTTAAAATTCACTCGAAAACTCCTTATTTTTAACCAAAACGTTTCTTATATAGTTACATAAATTATATATGAGTAAATATAAATAAAAATGACCCATATTTTATAGGAGGTAAAAGTATTTTGATAAAATCAGGAGTCAAAAACAAAATAAAAATCACACTTCTTTTAATAACATTAGCATTTTCTTGCGTATGTATTTTAAATTTTTCTACCGGTATAAGATACGGAATATTAAATGGTATTTCCTGTTGTATAAATATAGTCATACCCTCGATGTTCCCGTTTATGATAATATCATCGATAATAATAAAATCCGGAATAGCAAATAAATTATCAAAAATTTTAGAAAAGCCCATAAACTTCTTGTTTTATATGCCGGGGTACACATTCCCTACTATCTTAATGAGCATAATTGGCGGATACTCGGTGGGGGCATATTGTGTAAATGAACTTTATAAAGAAAAGAAAATCGATTCAAAACAAGTAAATAGATTAATGAGTTTTTGCGTTAATGCCGGACCCGGATTTATAATAACAACGCTGGGGAATACGATACTAAAAAATCAAAAAATCGGAGTTTGGCTATTTTTAATTCAAGTTTTTTCTTCTTTAATAATCGCTTTAATAAGTGCAGTTAATGAAAGAATAAATAAAAATAATATTTATTCGGGTAAAGAAACAAATTCAAATTACAATTTTTCTATTAGCGAGTTATTTATAGATTCTTGCCAATATGCATGCGAATCTATAATAATCATATGCGCTGTAATTGTAGCATTTTTCGCTATAACAAGTATTATAAACAATTTTTGGGCAATCGAATTTCTTATAAATAATCTTTTGCCCAATCAATTGATTATCAATTATTTAAAAGTATTTTTTGCGGGATTTCTCGAAATAACTCAAGGCTGCTTAAAATCGGCCGAATTAAAAGCACCTCTTTGGCTAATATCTTGGATTATAGGCTTTGGGGGTATTTGTGGCCATATGCAAGTTATTTCGGCGCTTAGTAAAACAAAATTCAGTCATAAAAAGTTTTTTTGTTATAGAGTTTTAAACGGAATAATTTCTGTTTTGCTTTCTCTAATAATTTTCAAGAACGAAGAAATTTGCATACAAACCTATACCGCATTTAAAGTTTCGCACAAACCGCAACCCGGCATTTTCCCCACAAGCAGTTTGCTTTTACTAATATTATGTATATTCTTCACGGCAAGTGTTAGGGTTTTCAAACATCCGGTAGTATCGAATAAATTTTGCAATAAAAAAATTAAAAAAAATTATAGTGTTGACAATATCAAAAATTAAGTATAATATATATGTGAAAAGGCTATGATGGAACGAGTAACTTATGCAAAGCATACAAGAGAGGAAAACATCTGCTGAAAGTTTTCTATGGGAAGCATAAGCGAAAACCACTCCGGAGCTGCGGTGCAGAAAATTTTAGTAAGTGCCGACGTAATCCTTGCGTAAATAGGATTAAAAGTTAAAAATCAAGGTGGAACCGTGCATATATATGCACCCTTGACAAAGGAGTTTAACACTCTTTTGCCGAGGGTGTTTTTACTTTAACAGAAGGAGTAGATGAACATGAAAATTATTTACAAAGACGGCAAAATTGAAGAATGTCCTAAAGACATTGAACCACAGGTAATAAGACACACAGCTGCACATATTATGGCGCAAGCAATAAGCAGATTATTCCCTAACGCAGACTTTGGATATGGTCCTGCAACAGAACGAGGATTTTACTATGATGTTGACCTAGGTGACAAAAAATTAACAGATGATGATCTTGTAAAAATAGAAAATGAGATGAAAAAAATAGTAAAAGAGAATCTTCCTATCAAACCATTCATACTGCCTCGTGAAGAAGCAGTAAAGCTAATGGAAGAACGTGGAGCAAAATACAAAGTTGAACACATTGGCGATTTACCGGAAGATGCTATTATAAGTTTTTATCAGCAAGGCGACTATATCGATATGTGCGTAGGCCCACACTTATGCTACACCAAAGGTCTTAAAGCTTTTAAAATAACGGGGCAATCCGGTGCTTATTGGAAAAACGATAAAAACAACAAAATGCTTACTCGTATAAACGGTCTTGCATTCAACTCAAACGAAGAAATGGAAGACTACTTAAAACTTATGGAAGAAGCTGAAAAAAGAGATCATAGAAAAATCGGAAAAGAAATGGATCTGTTTATGTTCTCCGAAGAAGCTCCGGGATTTCCGTTCTTTTTACCAAATGGCATAAAAGTGAAAAACGCACTTATAGACTATTGGAGAGAGATTCATAGACGTGAAAATTATGTCGAAATTTCTACTCCTCTAATAATGAACCAACATCTCTGGAAAATAAGCGGGCATTGGGATCATTACAAAGATAATATGTACTCAACAACCATAGATGACGATATTTACTGCGTTAAACCCATGAATTGCCCCGGCGGAGTATTGGTCTATAAAAATCACTTACATAGCTATCGTGACTTACCAATACGAGCCGCAGAACTCGGAATAGTACATCGTCATGAGCTAAAAGGCGCTTTACACGGACTTTTCAGAGTAAGATGTTTCACGCAAGATGATGCTCATATATTTATGCATCGTAATCAGATTACAGATGAAATAATCGGCGTTGTAAAGCTTATAAATGAAGTCTATTCAAAATTCGGGTTTAAATATTTTGTAGAACTTTCAACCAGACCGGAAGACAGCATGGGCAGCGATGAAGACTGGGAAGCCGCCACCGAAGGTCTTATAAAAGCTCTAGAAAAATTGAATATGCCATATAGGATAAACGAAGGCGACGGAGCATTTTATGGCCCTAAAATTGACTTCCATCTTGAAGATTCTCTTGGAAGAACCTGGCAATGCGGAACAGTACAGCTGGATTTCCAGATGCCGCTTAATTTCCAACTTGAATTCACAAACGAAAAAGGCGAAAAAGAACGTCCAATAATGGTTCACAGAGTTTGCTTTGGGTCGATTGAAAGATTTATAGGGATTTTAACCGAACACTATGCCGGCAAATTCCCTGTTTGGCTTGCACCGACACAGGCGGCAGTTCTAACTCTTCCAGGAACAGACGACGCATTTGCAAATGAAATTTACAAAGAACTCAAACTTTCTGGAATTAGATGTGTGCTAGATGACAGAAACGAAAAAATTGGATATAAAATTCGTGAAGCACGTCAAATCAATCGTACACCGTATATGATAATAGTCGGCAAAAAAGAAATTGAAACTAGAACTATTTCTGTACGTAACCGCGACACAGATGAAACTAATAACATGACTCTGGAAGAATTTTTAAATATAATAAAAAATCAAATAGATAATAGAGAATAAACCAACTATATTTAAAACAAACAAAGACAAAGCAGCCAATAATTAAACTGGCTGCTTTGTTTAATACTTATTATTACAGAAAAATCATATTTTTATTAGTGAGTAAAACACCATGTTGCCGAAGAATTACCCGCAACAGCTCCATCAGAAACCGCTGTCGCTATTTGTCTCAACTCTTTTGTCCTGCAATCTCCTGCAACGAAAACACCCGGCACATTAGTCTTGCAGTCTTCTCCGGCTACAAAATAGCCGCTCTCATTCATATCTATTTTGTTTTTGTAAATGTCACTATCCGGTTTATATCCTATTGCGATAAAAACTCCGTCTATTTTTTTCTCACATTCTTCTGATAATTCATTCTTTATAATAACAGAATTTACGGTTTTATCGCCCATTATTTTAGAAATCCGGCTTTTAAACTCAATTTTGATATTATTCTTATTTTTTATTGCTTCAGTTAAAAATCGTTCAGCTCTAAAATAATCTTTTCTAACTACCAACGTGACACTATTACAAATATTCGAAAGATAAAGCGCATCAGCAACGGCTGTATTACCGCCGCCTACTACAATAACATCTTTACCCTTGAAAAAGGCGCCGTCACACGTAGCACAATATGAAACACCTTTGCCGGAAAATTCAAATTCTCCTTCGCAACCCAGCTTTCTACGTTTAAGTCCGTTAGATATAACAATAGATTTGCATATAAGTTTTTCTGAACTCTTTAAAATTATCTCTTTTGAATTCTCACTAATATTTAAATCTATTACTTCATCAAAAACAAAGTTTGCTCCCAAACTTTTAGCTTGGTCATAAAGAGATTTTGCAAACTCAATACCGGATATTCTTTTAATTCCAGGATAATTTTCTATATTTTCTATAATTGAAGTCTGACCGCCATATATATTTCGCTCGCAAATTGTTACTGACACTCCCGCTCTGAGAGCGTAAACAGCTGCGGCTATACCTGCCGGTCCGGCCCCTATTATGGCAACATCTGTATTCATAAATTAGTACACAACCTTATTAAAATTCATGTTTATTTGCTGTACGTATTAGACTCTACATTTTTTGGAGATTCTTCTATAAAATCGCCGAATACATTGCGTATTATTTCATCTAGGTCCGCTTCGGATTTAAATCCTACTTCCCTACCGACAAGCTCGCCAGAACGGAAAAATAGAAGTGTAGGGACCGACATAATACTATACTCTTGCGCTAAGTCTTGGCATTCATCAATATCAACTTTTACAAATTTTATATTACTATATTTTTCTTCCATTATCTGCAAAACCGGAGCCAACATCTTGCACGGCATACACCAAGTGGCAAAAAAGTCAACTATAAACAAACCTTGACCATTACTAATATTTTCTTTGAAATCCTTTGCGTCAACTATATTATTTTTTGCAACAATTCCCATAGTCACTCTCCCTTTCTAAAATCAAGTCATTTATATTTTACCAATATAATATTAAATTTATTCTTAAACACAGCCTATAATGCAATCGTCTTCAATGCTACAAAGTTCCGTAGAAACGATATCCCCTGATATATTATTTTCGCTTTTAGTTTTGACAGGCAAATATTCCTTTGTATAACCACAGTAAAAACCGTTTTTATCGATATTTTCATAAAGCACATCGTATTTTTTGCCCAAGAACTCATTAAATACCATTTTACAACTTATATTTGATTTTTCAATAGCCTTCCTAACCCTTTGCGATTTTACACTAGACGGTATTTGATTATCAAACTTAGCCGCCAACGTGCCTGGGCGTGGAGAATATGGGAATACATGAACTTTTAAAAATTTGACTTCTTTTATTATTTTCAAAGACTCTTTAAAATCATCTTCTGTTTCGCCCGGAAACCCTACCATTAAATCAGTAGTAAACGTTGCGTTCGGGAAATATTTACGTATGTTTTCGCATACCGATAAGTACTCGCTGTGCGTATAATGACGCCTCATATTTTTTAGAACAACGTCCGACCCGCTTTGAAGCGACATATGAAACTGAGGGCAAAATTTAGGTTGAGCGGAAAATCTAGAAATTAACTCCGGAGTTGTTAAATCCGGCTCCAAAGAACCCAATCTTATTCTTTCAATGCCATCGCACGAACCGACAGCATCTACGGCATCGGCCAAATCAACTCCTAAGTCGGACCCATAACAAGAAAGATTTATTCCTACCAAAACTATCTCTTTGTATCCGCTTTCGGCAAGTTGCTTGGTCTCATTAATTATTGAATCTATACTTTTAGAACGGACTTTACCTCTGGCATACGGAATAATACAATAGCTGCAAAATCTATTACATCCATCTTCGATTTTCAAAAAAGCTCGTGATTTATTCAATGTATGATCGATTTTATAATTTTGAAAAGTATCTATATCAAATATAGGGTTAATTTTCACTATATTTTTCTTGTTTTTTATATAATCTTTTACAACCAAAGAAACCTTGTGTTTATCAGAATTTCCGACAATTATATCTATATCATCAAAATTAACCTCAGAAATATCAGCCTGAGCTGCACACCCCGTTAGAACCAATATGCAATTAGGGTTTTCTTTTCTTACCCTGTTAAGCATATGCCTAAGTTTTCTAACGCTTTCAAACGTGACAGCACAAGAATTAACTATAACTATATCAGAAGATTTAAAATCCGATGACCTTTCAAACCCGGATTCTATCATCTGCTTATCAATATCTCCAGAATCGCACTGATTAACTTTACAACCGAATGTGTGTATATAAAAATCCATAAATACCTCGTGAAGAGAATTGTGTTTTAAACTTATATTATAAAAATTTAAAGCCGTCCAATAAATCTGGGCGGCTTAAAAGCAATCAAACTTTATTAGTCTTTTGCGTATGGAAGAAGCGCAATATATCTTGCGCGCTTAATTGCAACAGTAAGTTCACGTTGATGTTTAGCGCATGCTCCTGTTACTCTGCGTGGTAATATTTTTGCTCTTTCAGATATAAAACGTCTAAGTTTTGCCGCATCTTTATAATCAATTTTTGCTGCGTCTTTAGCTACACAAAACTGACACGGTTTTTTCTTTCTGCGGAAATTATCTCTACGTCTGTCAGTTCTAACAGGTTTCTCTGACTTAGCTTCGGATTTTGTAGAGTTATCAGTCTTTTCTACGTTTTCAGGCACTAGTATTCCCTCCTAAACTTTAAAAATTAAAATGGTAAGTCATCATCATTATCCGTCATTTGGAAATCTTCATCGTTTCCACTTGAATAAGAATCACCGGCCGTACCTTTAGAATTATCGTTATCACTATAATCCTGCTGAGCGTAAGAACCCGAGTTTTCACTGTTTTTCTTAGACTCAACAAAATCTACATTGCTTGCAACAATTTCAAATGCCTTACGATTGTTACCCTCTTTATCCTGGTAAGTTCTTGTTTGAATAGAACCTTCAATAGCAATAAGGTTACCTTTACCGAAATATTTACAAACAAATTCAGCAGTATTTCTCCAAGCAACAATATCTATAAAGTCTGTATTACGTTCCTCTGCTGAACGAGAATATCTGCGATTTACAGCGATCGTAAAAGATGTAACAGCAAGGTCGTTTGATGTATGCCTAAGTTCTGGGTCTGCAACAAGCCTTCCGGTAAGTACAACAACATTCAGCATAATTTATTGTCATTCCTTTTCTTAAGAATTTTTAACAATCATAGATCTTAAAACACCATCTGTAATCTGGCAAATACGGTCGAGCTCTTTAGGAAATTCAGTATCGCTGTTAAATTCGAATATCACGTAATTCCCTTCGCTTTCCTTATTGATCAAGTATGCAAGCTTTTTCTTTCCCCAATCATTCATATTAACCAGTTCTGCTTTTGAAGAAATAAGATCTTTGAACTTGTTTATAATTTCGTCTGTTTTTTCTCCGACTTTAGTTGAAACTACCAATACGAACTCATAAGAATTCTTTTGTTCCTGCATCTTTCTGCACCTCCTTTTGGACTATGACCTCTTAAAATATAAGAGATAAGGTTCACGGCTACAAAAAGCAACCTCTAAAATTTTACCATTTTATTTTTTATGTGTCAATAGTAAGGCTAAATTTAATAATTTCATTTTATGTTTAAAAAAATTAGTTTTAGTGTTATAATTACACAGTACAAATTAAAATAAGGCGGTGAGATATTTTGATTAATAGATTTTATGTGACTTTAGAAGAAATTATGAACAAATTCCCGTACAAATCGGCACTCATGCCTGTAAATCCCAGAACAGTTAAAGTTCATACCAGAAATATAAATCGTTTGGGGCTTGAACTGATTGGGCCAATAGAACATTTTGACAATAGAAGAATAATGGTAATGGGAGAAAGTGAAGGATATTTTCTTTCTGAACTTTCTCACGACGAAATTTATAAATCTGTAGATGCTGTATTATCTCTTAAACCACCATTTCTAGTAGTGGCACGTGGAATAAAACCAATACAAGAAATAATCGACGTAGCATCAAAGTATAAAATACCGGTAATAACCTCACAAAGTAGTACAGCGGATGTCGCTGCAGAACTGACTCCGTTTTTAGATTTGAAACTGGCACCACGTATAACACGTTCAGGCGGACTTATGAATGTACACGGAGAAGGCATACTATTAATCGGAGAAAGCGGTATAGGAAAAAGTGAAACTGCAGTTGAGCTATTAAAACGTGGCCATAAGCTCATTGCAGACGATTTAGTAGAAATAAAAAAAATACATGAAAACACTTTAATAGGTTCCGCACCTGAAAACATTCGTCATTTTGTTGAGGTAAGAGGAATAGGAATAATAAATGCCAGAAGAATTTTCGGAATTGGAGCTGTAAAATCAAGCGAAACAATAGACATAGTTGTAAACCTTGAAACTTGGGATAACACTAAAGATTATGACCGTATGGGAGCAGAAAGTATACATACAGAGATATTAGGAGTGCGTGTTCCATACATAAATATACCTGTTAGACCTGGCCGAAACCTGGCAGTTATAATAGAAGTTGCTGCTATGAATAATCGCCAACGCAAAATGGGTTATAACGCCGCAAAAGAATTATTTGTAAATCTAGGAATGGAATATCCAAACCCATCAGAAAACACAGAAATAAGAAAATGCATTTGGGATATTTAATCCTATATAATATATTAATTTAGAAAGGTTGTGGATTGTTGTTGTGTGCTTAAGATTAATAAGCGAGCATAACAATTTTATAACATGAAGATAATTGCAGATACTCATTGTCACACAGTAGCATCAGGGCATGCATACAGTACTATAATGGAAAATATAACAGAAGCAAAAAAGCAAGGCTTATACGCAATTGCAATAACAGATCACGGGCGCACAATGCCAAATCCTCCGGGTCAATGGTACTTTGGCAATTTGCAAATTTTGCCCAAATCTATAGACGGTGTAAATATACTTAAAGGCATAGAAGCCAATGTTCTTAACAGTAATGGAGATTTAGACCTCCCCGATGGCGTTAATTTCGATTGGGTAGTAGCATCTATACACGATGCCGCTTATTCGGATAATCAAGACATAGATTCTTGCACCAATGCATGGTTAAACATTGCTAAAAACCCAAAAGTTAACGTTATAGGTCACAGTGGTCTGCCTAACTATGTTTATGACTACGAGAAAGTAATTCCGATTTTTGGAGAAAACAACAAACTGATTGAAATAAACAATAGTTCGTTTGCGGTAAGAAAGGGTTCTAACGGGAACTGCAAGAAAATAGCAGAAGTATGTAAAAAACACGGTGTTAGCGTTATAATAAATTCAGATGCTCATTTTTGCATGCAAATTGGTAAATTTGATAAATGTATAAAGCTTCTGGAAGAAATCGATTTCCCTGAAGAATTAATAATAAACGCAGACGTTTCAAGATTCAAAAAATATCTTGAACAACATACTAACTTTTTTAAATAAAAAATCATTTGAGGAGGTTACTATAATTAACAGTAACTACACCGAATTAAAAAACATAGCGCAATCTCTAGGTTGCACAGTACTAGAAAATGAACCGTTAAAAAAGCACACCTCGTTTAAAGTAGGTGGGCCGGCAAAACTTTTTATATATATTAATAACGACAGCTCCCTGCAAACAATCATAGAGTTCATAAATAAAAACAAAATACCATATTTTGTTCTGGGCAACGGAACAAATCTTTTAGTTGATGATAACGGATATGACGGTGTTGTATTGAGCTTGTTAGAAAGCGAAAAAATACTAAAACTCGAGGGTGAAAACACTATAATTTGTTCTGCAGGTCTCCCTCTTACAAAAGTTTGTGTATTTGCATTAGAAAACAATTTATCAGGGTTAGAATTTGCTTGGGGAATACCGGGTTCTTGCGGAGGAGCGTTATTTATGAACGCAGGAGCTTACGGCGAAGACATATCATATGTAGTAAAAGAAAGCAAACACATGACGCCATCAGGAAAAATTGAAATTATTCCGGCGTCACAAATGAGACTATCTTATAGAAAAAGTTGCTATTCAGAAAATTCAAATATAATTTTATCATTAAAATTGCGCCTAAGAACTTCTGACAATTTAACTATTCGCTCAAAAATGCACGAAAATATGACTAAAAGAAAATCCAAGCAACCGCTCGAATTTCCTAATGCCGGAAGCGTTTTCAAAAGACCCGGAGGAGGATATTATGCCGGAACTCTAATCCAAGACTCCGGTCTTAAAGGAGTTTCTGTTGGTGGAGCTATGGTTAGTCCAAAACACGCCGGATTTATAGTAAACACCGGCAAAGCAACAGCAAAAGACGTCGCTGACCTTATAAAAATAATAAAAGAAACTGTATATAAAAAATCAGGTGTAACACTCGAATGCGAAATAAAAACTCTTGGTAATATAACCCTATAAACTATTTTGAGGTGGTTTAATGGAATCTTTTTCGAAAAAAGCAAAAGATGAACTATCATCTTTACCACTCGAATCGTGTAAAAGCGTATACTATGAACTTTTTGGAGCTCTAATATTGGGTGCAGAAAAACAAAGTAAAGACACTTTTTACATACAACGTCAAAACAATTTTTTAACCAAGAGAATATTAATTTTATGTAATTTTATTCTAGGAAATATAAATCAAAGCAAAAAATATAAGCTAAATATAAAAATCAATACAAACGAGAAACACAAAGTCATAGACAATAATAATACAATTTCTTTAGATGTCCCTTTAAAAATCGAACCGGACAATCTATCAAACATAGAACCCGGCAATTTACCGGCTTTTTTAAGAGGCGCTTTTTTAGCTTGTGCAAGCATAGCTAATCCTCAAGTAGAGTACCACATGGAATTTTGTATTCCATCAAAAGAGTTATGCGATTCCCTACTAAAAATTATAAATTCTATAAAAACTGTATCTTTGAATCCTAAGGTAACCAAAAGAAGAAACAGTTATATAATATATTTTAAAGATAGCGAAAAAATAACGGATTTCTTAGTTTTTATAGGTGCGCAAAATTGTGCGATGAGTTTTATACAAGAAAAAATGATAAAAGAAGTAAGAAACAATATAAACAGAACTACTAATTTTGAAACGGCAAATATGTCTAAAACCGCATCGTCATCGGCAGAGCAGATTGACGCCATAAAAACTATAAAAAAACTGAAAGGATTAGATTTCTTGCCGGACTCTCTACGCGAAACGGCTATTTTAAGATTAAACAATCCCTATCTATCTTTAAATGAACTAGTAAAAATTTCAAATTTTAAAATAACCAGATCTGGGTTAAACCACAGACTTTCAAAATTAATGGAGATATCCAAAAAGATGACTTGAAAAAATCAAGCCATCTTTTTTCTTAACACATGTAACAAAAACTTTTCTCTACGAGAAACTTGAACCTGAGTCATACCGAGTTTATCACCTATTTCGGACTGCGTAATTCCTTTAAAAAATCTTAAATATATTAAGTTTTTATCTTTTTTATCAAAATCCTTCATAGCATTCATTATAGAGATCTTTGTATTAATTTTTTCATCTTCGAATTCCACCGGAATCTCAAAAGTAAGATTTTCTGAATCATGACTTAATGGGGCATCGATAGAAACAGGATTTTTTAAAACATCAGTTGCTTCTATGATTTGTTCTTCGCTAACAGATAACATATCGGCCAATTGACTAATCGTTGGCTCTGTTTCATTAATTCTTATATATTTTTCTCGTTCATAATTAATTTTAGCACATAGCTCTTGCATAGTACGTCCTATTTTTAAATAGGTATTGCAGCGAAACAAAGTTTTTATTTCTCCTAATATTGCAGGAACCGCATAAGTAGAAAATTTAACTCCCCTGTCGGGTTCAAAATTTTTAATAGCTTTTAGCAGTCCCATACACCCGGTTTGAAAAATATCGTCATAATCTATGCCCCTTTTTCTAAATCTCTGGCAACACGCATGTACAAGATTTATATGTTCTTCCGGGTTTATTTTAAAAGCATCTTTAGAAATTTCACAACTACTTTTATTTTTCATTTCTTACAGGCCTACGTATTATACGTTTTTCAAGACTCACCGTAGTACCCTTACCAACCTTCGAAATTACTCTTATTTTATCCATAAAACTCTGCATAACCGCAAATCCTAAACCGGACCTCTCGCTTCCGCCGGTTGTGAAAAGCGGTTCCATTGCTTGCTCTACGTTTTCTATTCCGCACCCCCTATCTTTAATCCTGATAGTGATTTTTCCGTTATCATATATTTTTGAAGAAATATAGATCTTCCCCACTCCGGCTTTATAACCATGAACTATACAATTAGTTACAGCCTCCGAAACCGCAGTTTTTATATCTGCCAACTCTTCAATCGTTGGGTCAAGCTGAGAAACAAAAGATGCCACAACAGTTCTTGCTAAACTCTCGTTATATGATCTGCTAAGAAAATTAATATTCATTTCATTTATTACTTCTGCCATTTTATTTAAAATCCTTTCTCACTAAAAAATACCAAGTTTTGTTAACCCCGAAAGTTTTATCATTCTTTCAAGATTTCTAGGAACATTTACAACTTTTAATTGTCCACCCATAGATTTAATAAGTTTAAATCTACCCATTATAAGTCCTATACCAGAACTATCCATAAATCGTACTTCTTGAAAATCCAAATAAATAGCCTTGGGCCTTCTGCTTGTTATGTAATCATCGATTTTTTCACGTATTTCTTTTGCTGTATGATGGTCTATATCACCATCTATTTTTGCCAGTGGTATGCCTTCGGTTTTTTCCATTAAAATTTTTACACTCATTTAAATCGTATAACCTCCATATCAAGTAAAGTCTAATACTTATATTTGGTAACCAATATAGTATTTCCGTAAATCTTTTAAATATTCATAAGAAATTTTAAAAAGCCTGTCCTACAAAACAAAAAAGCATTTACTAATTACATAGTAAATGCTTTTATTTGATTATTTTGTAAAATTAGGTCGCTGAAATATTATTTTAATTCAGATAAACTTTTTTCTATCTTATTTAATTTATCTTTCAATTTTGCAGCGTTTTCTTTTGCACCGTCTATTATATTTTTTGGAGCTCTAGAAATAAACTTTTCATTTTTAAGTTTAGCTTCAACTTGTTCAAGCTGAGCCAAAACGTTTTTGCGCTCTTTTTCAAGTCTTAAAATTTCCGCAGCCCTATCAACCAAATCATCTATAGGAACGTAAATTTTAACGTAATCATTTATAACAGTAACGGCATCGTTAATATTAAAACTCGAACCCACATTCAAACTCTTTGCGCCAGAGAATTTTAAAATTATATTACTATATTTTTCTAAAACCTCATGTACGTTATCGTTATTAGCTTCTGCAAAGATGGCAATTTTTCTGCCATGATCTACATTCATTTCTCTACGCATATTGCGCAAGGATTTTATAACTGACATTAATATTTCGGTATCTTTTTTAGATTTTTCAAATACAAGGTCCTCTTTAAATTCAGGATACTCACATAATATAAGCATACTGCCGTCATTTGCAAAAGAACCCCAAATTTTTTCAGTAATAAAAGGCATAAAAGGATGTAAAAGTTTTAAGATGTTTTTAAACGCCCAGATAAGCACACTCTTGCTACCTGAAATCTTAGAAAACTCTATATACCAATCACAAAATTCGTCCCAGACAAAATCATAGAGCTTTTGTGCTGCTATTCCAAGCTCAAATTTATCAATAAGCTCTGTAACATCTCTTGTAACCTCATTTACACGGCCAACTATCCATTCATCGGTTATATCCATATTTGATGGGAGTTCATCACTTACTTCAATCCCATCAATATTCATGTGTATATACCTTGCGGCATTCCAAATTTTATTTGCAAAATTACGACAAGCCTCAACT
>CAYUTE010000007.1:0-2266 GCA_964447545.1 uncultured Eubacteriales bacterium | reverse complement strand
CTGAGAGCTGTCAATGTCTTTGACAACGTTCCAATAATAATACCAAAACTGAGACTAAACGCCATCATTTTTGCACCGGATATGTTAGCTGTTTGGTTCATAGCGGTCATAAAAATAAGCAAAGATCCGCCTAGAGAAACAAGCATCAAAATCGTGCTCTTAAAATTAAAATTCGCTCCGGCCATAAGTCGACTAAAAATTGCAATCTCAAGAAGAATCGCGCCAAGTCCCGCAATTCCCTGCGCCAACTTATCGGGATCCATTTTTGATATGCCCTTTAGAATAAAAGCAAATAGCCCAACCGCAATGGCCATTTTTATAAACGGCGGATTTTTCCTTCCTGCACCACTAAAGTTCGAGCTCTTTGTCAATCGACTAAATATAGCCAATTCAAGAAGAATAGCTCCCATTCCAAGTAATCCCTTCATGAAAGCTGCCGTATCTATTCTAGATAAATATTTTACTTCATGAGCAATAATAACAAGCGAAACAGCCAGACTAAAATATCCAGATAATTTACTTCCGCTTGGAACAGCAGCTAGTTTTGTAAAAATAGCGAGAACACCAAGAATCTCAGCGATTCTCATCAAACCAGTAGTTAAAGTATTTGAATCGATAGCGGAAAGCATTTTAATCGAGAAGATTAATATAAGTAAACTTCCAGAAATTTTTAAAAGCGCACCGGCCGCACTAGATATATCTTTCCCGTCGGTTTTTGTTATCTTCTTTAAGACAAATATAAACCCAAGCATTCCGACGGAAAGGCCAGCTAATATCTCAACACTTCTATCCAATCTATCTTGATCAATTTTGGAAATTCCCCATAAAGCAACAACCAAAATTCCTATAGCAGATACAATTTTAAGTATATTATCCGCTATATTTACTTCCTCTTTCTTTGCGCCAATGTTCTCGATGGTTTCTTTCAAACTATCAAAAATACCGCCAATCTTTTTCGGAATGTTTTTAAGCCGACGAAGAAAAGAGGTAATATTAATCAAAGCAGATGTAAGGCCAATAGCTTTTATAACATTTCCAAAATTTACCTTTCCGACCATTTCTTTAATTACAGAAACTGCCGAAGAGATAAAATTACGAATACCGCCAACAAAACCAGAAACAATATTTTTAAAAACATCCGGAAAGGCTTCCCAACCAGAAATAATAGCATTCTTTATTTTTTCAAAAAGATTTTTGATGGCGATTCCAATCTTGCTCATCCCTTCGATCGGTGAATATAGTTCTGTAAATATCCGTTTGAATGGGGCCATTTTAGCTTTAATTTTTTCAAAAATACCAGAAATAGAACTTACATCTATTTGTTTTGCTTCATCAAAAGCCGAAAGAAGATTCCCCCAAAATTTGCCAATAAAACCCCCAACAGGAGCAAAAATTTCTTTTATCTTTTCTGCAATAATAGAAATTTTAGCGTTTTCTTTTATAAAATCTGCTACCGACTTTAAAAAATCACGCATTGCGGAATATCCAAGCTTCACTTTATTGATAAGATTTGCCGTAACGGAAGAAATTTTCGAAGTTGCTCTCTCTATGAGCTCGTTTTCTTTTATATAATCCTTTATTTTATTAAGAAGCGAGGCGAGTGCAGATATAGCCATAGGAATAACCATAGCTATACTAATAACGGCATTTTTAAAAAAATCTATTGCTTCGGACACAAAACCGCTCGTAACGATATAATTGTAAATGCTTTTTACAAAATTTGCAATCGGAGTAATGATGTTTACAATTGCAGTTTTCACATTTGGAACAACGCCGTTAAGTTGGTTTTCCGTAGTCATAAACGCCGACAAAAGATCAAATACAGCAACATTAATTGCCGCAAAAACATCTTCGAAAAATTCCAAACCCTTGGCTAAAGCCATTCCGTTTTTAATGCCTTTTGCAAAAGAAGACAAATAATCTCCAATAGTTCCTAAAAAACTAAGAATTATAGAACCTAAAGGTGCTAACATTTTGAGCACGCCGAAGACAATTTTTCCAAAATTTACAAAAATATAAAGCCCCGCATCAACGACTGCAAAAAAGCCCTTAAAAATCTTGGATATAGATTCCAAAACTGGTCCAAGAAGTGCAAATTTATCCTTGACAAGCACTTCTCCTTCACTTGTTTCAGCAAGACTATGCCGCGCTCCTCGACCAAAGGAAAACAATTTCTTAAGACTCTCGGTTACTTCCCAAATACGCGAAGTAATATTGAAAAGATTGTCGGCTGTTACTTTGGGAAAAATTTCATAAAATGCGTTCT
>CAYUTE010000006.1:0-2147 GCA_964447545.1 uncultured Eubacteriales bacterium | reverse complement strand
ACCTCGGGTTCCATTTGCAGGCACATTGCTGTTGCTTTTTTCTGCAAATCATCTGCATCATAAACGCCGCACAAATCAAAATCATTATCTTGGTCTACTCCGAAAATGATAATTCCTCCGCCGGACTGATTTGAAAATGACGAAAGCGTATCATAAATTTTAGGACAGCCTTGGTTTGCCTTTTTAAGTTCAATTCGATTGTCTTCACTTTTTATATGTTTTATATTTTCAATTAGCTTTATAAGTTCATGCGCTAACATACTAATCTCCATGCGATACAGTTTTCGCGCAAAAAAGACATAAAAATTGTCTTTTTGCTTACAGTACCGTTCCTTTCATTGCTTTTTTACGCTACTATCTCATATTTTATATTATACAAGTTTTTAAGAAAAATGCAAGGATTTTATGAGAGTGCGTTTGTTTTTATACGAATTTTATGAGAAATTTTGTGTATTTCAAGAGGACATTCGCATAAAATTCTTTTAAACTTACGCTTTACCAATATCTATTATCGTATTCATCAAGCATATAATTCAAAAGCTGTTCTCGCAGTTCCGCTTTTGATAATGAATAGACATATTTTTTGATTTCCTTGCGTTCGTTTTCCTGTTGCTTTTCGAATTCAATTTCATATTCTTCGGCTTCTTTTACAATTCTTTTTGCTTCATCCGGAAAAATTGTAAAATATGCGGCGACCATATGCTTGCAAATAACTCGCCTGCCGTCTGCAAACGGGCATGTGCAGGTTGATCTTCTTGGATGCGCAATATCTAAAACAACATCATATTCGTTGTCTTCGCTGCCATTTACAATACCTGTATATTTATTTTCTTCAACCTTGCAAACAGCCATAACCATTTGCTTTTCATAGTATTCCATCCCTCGCCAAAGGGATTTTCCGCTTGCTAAGTCGAGCAGTCCCATACATTCACATCCAATCGTTTTTTATAATACCAATGTATCACAATTACTTTCAAAAGGCAATAATAAGCCTTAATATAGGTTATAATTGTATATCCTTAACTACAACCCGAGGTCGTCAGTTCGAGTCTGACCAGTAGCTCCAACAAAAAAGCAGGAATGATTTAACATTCCTGCTTTTTAATCTTACATTGCATTTTATTCAGTATTTTGTTTACAAACCGTTTTCTTGTAATAAATATGAAGTAAGAACGCTTTCCATATTTGCAGCAAATCAAATATATCTACTTAAAATAGTAGAATCAAAGACATATCATACTTCAATATTCGGCGTAGTAAATTATTTTGTTTTGGTTAAATTAACCTTTAATAAAGCATAAAAAGCAATCAAATACGGATGTATCGTTTCGATCAATTATCTGATATAGTAACGCATAGTTTACTATAATGATTCAACATTAAATGAATATATTCCATATAAATTATACCAATTACATTTCCAACTACGAACTAAATAATTATTCCTATTTTCTAGGAAATCCATCAAAAATGGTTTGCCTTGCTAATTCCGGATTGTCTCTAAATGTTACAAGAAAATTATATACACCTACTCCATTCATAAAGGGAGCAAGCTCACTGATTTTAGCAGCATTATATCCTTCTATTTCAATGCCCTCGGCAGGATACTCCTGCGTATCAATCCAAGTTTCAAATTCCGATTTAATATCATCATATTTAGAAAGTTTTGCAGAATTTCTTTTTGCTGCCCTTTCAGATTGATTTAAAGCTTCAATTAAATATTTCGTAATTTTATCCATAACACTTTCCTCCTATTAATAAGAATGCAGTCTGTCTTTGATTTGCTGAGCAAATGCTCTTGCTTCCGATTCCAAAATCTGCGACTGATAACCTTCAAAATCCTCATTAGGTGATATATAATCATTAAAATTCTCGGCATACATTGCATCTAACTTTGTTCTTGGATTTGAAGCACGTTGATATTGAAGAGCGTGCCACAGTTCATGAGCCACAGTATCTGCAGCCTCATCATTTTGATAAAGCATATGTTCATTGATGCTTAAGGTGTTGGTTGTACGGTCAAAACCGCCGTAATCACCTTCTTGTGCATTATTGTAAAATTCGATTCTCGGCGGATTTTCCAATCCTGTAACATCAATAATATATTCCGCAAGATCATTCATTTTTTCCTTTTGTTCGTCAAGTGA
>CAYUTE010000005.1:0-1993 GCA_964447545.1 uncultured Eubacteriales bacterium | reverse complement strand
AAATGCGACTTCCAATGTGCCAAAAGTGGAATCGTCTTGCTTGTCTACCGAGGCGGAAAAGTAAGAAAATGTTGCCATAAACACAACCAAACCTACAGCAAACATAAGTAGAGTTAAATATATATAAACTCCACCACCACCCCGCTGGGTTTTTGTCATATGCTTAAAATCCCTTTCCATTATTTTTAGTTTACCCAAATACAAAAATTAAGTCAAATATTTTATTTATTTGTTCTGTTTTTTTATTTTAAATGTTAATAGAAAAATTTTTAATTTATAACAGAAAAAATTTTTTAATTTAAAAAGGCAAAAGATTTAATTTCTTCACCAAATTTTAGATATATTATATTTTTAAGCAAGCGCAATGCTTGTTTTTTTGTTTGTGCGCTTGCATCCAAGCAATTGAATGGGTTTTTAATCAAATTGTACACCGGTTTACTAATTTGAATTGAATTTAAAGATCTTTCGCTAGCAAAGTTGCCATATTCATCCAAATAAACATAATCTATTTTTGGCATAATCACTGCCATACCCTGAAACGAAATAAATTTTAGGATATAGTCGATTGTAACCAAATATTCATCTGATTGCTCCAAGTTTTTTAGTGTGGATAAGGTTAGCAAAAATATATCTTCTTCCGCTTTGTTTGATGGTATTAAAGTTTTAATCATATCCAAAATTATGTAACCGCAAATTGTTTTGTTATAATCAGTGATGAGTGTTGGGAAACTATCTATAATTTCCGCACTTGTTACCGTGCGCTTATCCGCCTTTACGTTAAAAACAAAATCGGCAAAAGTAAACGGCTGTGCTACCGCTTTGAGTTTTGCTTTGTCCTTTTTTACTCCTGCAAATTTTGCCAAAACTATACCTTTTTGCAAAGTAAAAATAGATGCAAGTTTGTCCGCATCTAAATAGTCTATTAACTTAATAATTATTCCTTGGTGTTTTTCTTGATTCATTTATAGTTCTATTTGTAAATTGTCTGTTTGTAGGTACATTGCCTGTTTGGTTTTTTGCATTGTGCGATAAGAATTAAAGAAAGCAATGTTACCAGTTAAATAAAACAATTTTTTGTATGATTTTATTAAGGTTTTACAATCGTTATCCATACGCACTCCTTTTTTATTATTTTATGTGCGAACATAAAATTTATTCACTAAACTTTAAGCCAAAACTCTCTATAGCATTAAGGTCGTTACGCCAATTTGGTTTTACTTTTACATAAATTTGTAGGTTTACGCGTGCATTTATAAGTTTTTCTATCGATAGCCTACTGCTGGTTGAAATCTTTTTTATCATTTCGCCCGATTTGCCTAGTATAATGGCTTTGTGTGATTCCCTTTCGCAATAAAGGTCGGCGTAAATTTGAATTGGATTTTCATTTTCTTTGTAATCAGTTACAACCACCTGTACGCCGTGTGGGACTTCATCATCAAGCATCAGCAAAGCCTTTTCCCTAATAATTTCGGCACATATTTGGCGAAGATTTTTGTCTGTGTACTGGTCAACTGGATAATATCTTACAACATCTTCGTATTCTGGTAGATATTTTTTTATCATATTGATTAAATCATCTATATTTTTGTTTTTTAATGCTGAAATTGGCAAAATTTCATCAACTTTTGCGTATTTTGACAACTCTTGCAATTTTGGATACATTTTTTCATAATTAGTTTCATCAATCTTGTTTATGAGTAGAATTTTTTTGGCATTGCCTGATATAGTTTTTGCCAAAGTATTGTATTGCTCTACCAGATCCTTTTTTGCAACTATTACCATTAAGATAATTTCGGTATCTTCTTTTGCGTTGTTGATTTGCTTGTCCATTTCCTCATCTATTTTATATGTGGTTTTGTGAATGCCTGGTGTGTCAACAAACACAATTTGGCTGTTTTTATCATTGTATATGCCTTTAATATTTTCCCTAGTGGTTTGCGATTTTGGACTTACTATTGCAACATTTTCCTTAATAATGGCATTGATTAAACTG
>CAYUTE010000004.1:0-2331 GCA_964447545.1 uncultured Eubacteriales bacterium | reverse complement strand
GTCAATACAAATACAGCGGGGTAATTGATGAGTATATTTTTTATAAGATATTCTCGGAATTATTGACGCAACTAAAAACAGAGCAGGCAAAAGAAAAATCCAAAAGTTATGTAGAAATGTTACAGAAATAATATACGAGGCAGGAAGCAAGCACACTGAACACAAAAGCAAAAACCTTTGAGTCTGCTTTGCGATTTTCTTTAAAGCATATTCCTGTGACGCACCTGTTAATTCACCTTTAAATTCAATCATGCTTCTCGCTCCTTACGATTTTATTGTCAAACCTTTCTTCAAATTTATCAATTGTGCCTTTTGTAAGTAAGTTCTTCTGACAAATAAAAATATTAAAATCATTGCCTACATACGAGAAGAAATGTAACTTTATTCTGTAAAATTCTCCGTGATCTTCAATCTGTTTTATAGCGGAGATAGGCACGGTAAAATTCTTTTTACCCTTGAGTATATAGAGATGTCCGGAATCAAAGGATATTTTTTTAAGACTGTATTTTTTCAAGCGTACTACTATGACCGCTACAACGCAGAAAAAAAACATCGATACAGCCATCCCAAAAACAAAAGGAAAGTCATACGCATTTTGTAATCTTATACTGAACATCAAGCTAAATGCTAAAGGTTCTACAACAGCACAACCGATATGTATAGAAGTAATTAAGCAAATCCATGAAAGCGTCTCTTTTTTGTAATATGCTCTTTTGGCTTTACCCGTAATCATTCCATCAAATTCAATATCGCCTTTCATTTTTTATTTACCTGCCAATTCAATTACTTACAGCCTTTGAAAAATCTTTTCTGCTTTTCAATAATAAGTCTGTATAAATTATACCATAGGTTATTTATATAATCAATGCTTTGCAAAGCAAAGCCGTCAACCTTTTTCGCTATTTGCAAAAATCCTAAAGGAATGTACCTTTAGGACTTTTGCTATGGAATATGAAAAAGATATATCGTCAGTTTGTTATACGATTTGAACTCTCATGGATTTTTAATGAAATATTTTTCTTGCGAAAAATATGAAATAATCCTTACGGATTATGAAATATCTCGCTTTGCTCGATGTGAAATAAAATTCGCCGTTTAACATTTGCGTAAGCGAATATTTCATACGCGTCAGCGTATTTCATGTTACAAAGTAACATTTCACTTGCCGCAAGGCGAATTTCATTGAAAAAAGCAGCCTTTCGGCTGCTTTTTTCTGGCGGAGAGCAAGGGATTCGAACCCTCGAAACCGTTTTAGCAGTTTACACGATTTCCAATCACATTAAAACGCTTATTTTTCAATGGATTGTGTGAAAAATACGACAGAATATACGACTAAACTACGCAGATACAAAGTTGTTCAGTTTTTCGGCGGCGGATTTTTGGCGGGAATTTCTTATGTGTGTATAAATATCTCGTGTGACAGATTCTTTTGAGTGCCCCATTATTGCCTGAGCATCTTTAACATCGAGCTCAGCATCGTAGCAGATCGTCGCAAATTCGTGTCGGAGCTGATGAACAGTGCATTTAATGCCGTAAAGTTTGCGATAGCGATTGAATGAATAGTCAAATGTTCCTTTGGTCATAAGACCTTTTTCTGATTTGAAAATAAAGTCATTGTCTTCGTGCTTTAGCCGCATAAGTTCTTTTTTCAGCGGAGCTAAAAGAGGAACGATTCTATCGCCTGATTCGGTTTTTGTATAGTTGCGAATAACAGATTTATTTGACTCAAAAATAACAACTTTATTTACTGTTATAGTGTTATTCTTAAAGTCAACATCATTCCACATTACAGCAAGTGCCTCTTCTCGTCTCATTCCGGTATAGAGCACAAAGAAGGGAAAAAGTCCGAAATAATCTCTTTTGTGCTCTTTTATCTTTGCTATGTCTTCTTCAGGCGGCAGTGTGCGAGCACCTTTTTTTACGTTTTTCGGAATACTTACAGCTATGCAAGGATTAACACTGATATATCCCTGTAAGATTGCGTAATCGAAAACCTGTCTTAAAACAGAACGGCGCAATTTAACTGTTTGTTGCTTATAGCCCAATTGAGCATAGCGCTTAATATATGCTTGACAGTCAAGCGCTGTTATATCTGCTATTCGGACATCGCCGAACTCTTTTTTGACATCATTTAACGGGGATTTGTAACATTCGGCTGTGTAATATTCTACCTCTTTGGAATGAACATCATCCCATTCGTCGGCAACAGTTTTAAAAAGAGGATAACGTTTTTTGTCTTCCTGCATTTTAAGTTTCTCGATTTTTTCCTGAATTTCATAGGCAGAATAACCATATACGGACACTCTTTTTCCGCCTATGGTTATTTTTTTC
>CAYUTE010000003.1:0-3009 GCA_964447545.1 uncultured Eubacteriales bacterium | reverse complement strand
ACCATTTTTGAAACCAATAACTACAAATAAAATTAAAATAAGCACAGTAGCTACATCTAAAATAAGTGCACTCACTTAAAATCCTCCGTAAAAGTTACTTCTTATTCTTTCAATTCACTGAAGCACATTATAACACAAATCATCAAAATTCTCAACGATTTTGTAAAAATATGCAAAAACAAATCCACTTAACCGTATTGCGCCCAGATAACCTGCATCTCGTGCAGGTGGGTGCCCTATCTATGTTTTCAAGCTCCCTTCGTTTGGCAATTTTGCCAAGAGGTCTGCAATTAAACACAGAACCCGAGCTCCCTAATTTATAATGTAGGGTTATACGAACGCAGTCCGCGAATTAAGCAGATTTACAATAATATCTTATGCAAGTGATTTTTAAATGTTATATATTTCCAAGTCTTTTTTCAAATAGTTTGGAAATCTCCTCTAAAAGTTCACTATCTTCAACTTCGAACAACTGTTCTTCACCTTTTTTCTCGACCATTTCAAAAATAAAATAAGTTTCTGAAGGGTCTAGTTCCGGATCAGAAAGTTCAAAATTTGGCATTAGAGCATAAAATTTTCCCTTAGAATTTGCGATGAAATCCAAAACTTCAAATTCTCTTTCAACACCCTCATCATCTATGAGGGTGACTGTGTCTAAAAGTTCATCGTCACCTAAAAAATTTTGCTTATCCTTGGGTAAAACTTCGTTCATTAAAGGGGCCTCCTAAACTGAAATAACATAATAAAATATTTACTTTTACTATTTTAATTATATTACCTTCGATAGTCAATATTAATATTAATATTAATTTTTTTTATAATTTTAAATAAGTTCTTTAAAAAATAAATTATTCACTTTTGAAAACATTATTATTCGATGTTTTTGAAAAAGCGTTGACTTTTTTGGTTAAATAGTAAATAATATACGATAACACCATTCATGTTACAGAAAGGGTGACACTAATGGACGAAAAAAATATTCAAAACCTAAATTTGAATGATGAATTAACCCAAAAAATACTTGACGTATCATCTCGTGAAGAAATCAAAACAATTTTTGAAAAACACGGAGAATCAATTACCGACAAAGAACTTGACAATCTTATTGAAGAAATTCAAAAAGCAATTCAAATTGCAGAATCAGGCACCGATGAATCAATTTTAGATAAAATTTCCGGCGGAAAAAGCGGTTATGAATACAACGAAAAAATTGATTTCCAAAAAGCAATAATAAACGCCGTTATAGACAAATACCGCTTTAAATAGCCTGAATTCATGCCTTTTAAAATCGACTACTAAATATTAAAACAAATCTCTTAATCTATCAAAAAAGCTACGTCTTTTTTGGTAGTTTTTTTCTGTAAGCGAATTTTCAAAATTACGAAGCAAATCTTTTTGCGCTTGTGAAAGATTTTTAGGAACTTCTATATGAACTTTTACATATTCGTCGCCTCTACCCGAACCATGTAGTTTTTGTATGCCCTTACCTTTTAATTTAAAAATATCTCCATTTTGAGTTCCCTCATGTACGTGATATTCTGATTTTCCATCAATAGTAGGAACTACTATATCGGCCCCCAGAGCAGCTTGGGCGTACGTTATGGGGATTTCACACCAAACATCGTAATTTTTGCGTTCGAATACACTATGGTTGCCAACCCTTACATAAATATGTAAATCTCCAGATTCGCCACCGTTTTTACCTGCGTTACCTCTACCGGTTACATTTAAAATTTGATTATTATCAATTCCTGCAGGAATATTAATTTCTATTTCTTTGCGTTTGCTTACCTTGCCCTGTCCACCGCATTTTGGGCAATGTTCTTCTATAATCTTTCCGGTACCGGAACATTTATCACACGTTCTGGCTGTTTGCATAACACCAAACGGCGTACGCTGACTAATAGTGACTTGACCTCTTCCTCCGCATGCAGGACATACTTTAGGACTAGTACCTTTTTTGGCACCGCTGCCACCACATTCAGAACAATTATCAACACATTTATAATTTATAGTCTTCTTACAGCCTTTTGCAGCCTCTAAAAATGATACTCTGATTTCAACTTCGATATCATCACCACGGCGTGGCATATTGGGGTTAGAACGACCTCTGCCGCCGCCAAATCCACCAAAAAAGCTACTGAATATATCTCCTAAATCTATATCCTCGCCAAATGGGCTTCCGCCATAATAACTATATCCACCGCCGCCACCATAATTCGGGTCGGTACCCGCATGACCAAATTGATCGTACTTTGCTTTTTTGCTTTTATCAGAAAGAACATCATAGGCCTCATTAACCTCTTTGAACTTCTGCTCAGCGTTGGAATCTCCCGGATTAAGATCCGGATGATATTTTTTAGCAAGTTTACGGTAAGCTTTTTTTATTTCATCATCAGAAGCACCTTTACTTACTCCCAACACTTCATAATAATCACGCTTTTCTGCCAACTTTTTCACCTCTTATTATTAAGCGCCCCTCTGCGCCTCCAAAACGGCAGAGGGACTTTTTGAAATTTAATTTTATTTATTGTCTGAGTCAACATCTTTATAGTCAGCATTATAAACGTTTTCAGAGTTTGCACTCTGCTCACCGGTTGCATTTCCTGCATTCTGTGGATTTTGAGCAGCGTTCTGTTGATATAGCTTACTGGAAACTTCATATAATTTCTTTTGTAAGGATTCGGTATCTGCTTTAATTTTATCAACATCACTACCTTTTAAAGTCTCTTTTAAAGCATCGACTTTAGTATTTAATTCTTGTTTATCTGCGTCGTCAATTTTTCCTTCGCTATCTTTAATTAGTTTTTCAACTGTATAGCACATATTTTCTGCTGCATTTTTAGCTTCGACTTCATCTTTACGTTTTTTATCTTCTTCTGCGTGTTTTTCGGCCTCTTGAACAGCTTTTTCTATGTCTTCTTTGCTCATATTGCTTCCAGAAGTTATAGTTACGTGTTGTTCTTTATTGGTTGCCATATCTTTTGCAGAAACATTAACAATACCATT
>CAYUTE010000002.1:0-2298 GCA_964447545.1 uncultured Eubacteriales bacterium | reverse complement strand
GTAAAAGCATTGTCAGAGGTCAAGGGGATTGGTGAATATACCGCAAAGAGAATTATTACCGCTTACGAAAACTCAAAAGATTACAGTGTGTTATATACAAAGCTTAACAATTTGAGTTTGACGAAAGCTATGATACAGAGTTTTATAACACACTATAAATCTCCCGATACGATCGTAGAGGTTATTGAGAACAATCCATACAAACTTACAGATGTAGATGGTATCGGTTTTAAAAAGGCTGACACTATTGCTCTTAAAATGGGAATGAATCTTCACGATACAAAACGTATTAAAGGATTCATAGATTTCTGCTTGAAAGAACAAGGTGAATTAGGAAAGAGTTATTTGTTTGTAGGTGAATTGCTTCAAAAAATGACAGAAACAAAAGGAGAGATATACTGTGACAAAATCAAGCAGGCAATTAAAGAACTTGCTGACGATAATAAAATCGTAAAAATCGACAATAAGATTGCTCTTACCTATTTTTATGAACTTGAAAAATCTATCACAAAAGAGTTATACAGACTTAATAATGGTATTGAGAGTGAGAAAGATTCTGAATGTGTAACAAGCAACTATATACCAAAGCAATTCGATTTATCTGATTGGGAAGATACCATCAGAGATGTTGAGGAAGAACAAGGATTTAAGTTTACAGAAGAGCAGTTGTCTGCAATAAGACTTAGTACAAATAATAATGTGTTATGTTTAACAGGATTGGCAGGAAGCGGAAAGTCATCTACGGCAAACGGTATATGTGCTTTATATGAAAGGCGAAAAGGAACAATTGCTGCTTGCGCTTTGAGTGGTAAGGCTGCTTTAAGAATTACAGAAACAACAGGAATTAAAGCGCAGACCATTCATAAGACATTAGGTTATTTAGAGGGTAAATTTTCGTACAATAAATACTGTAAAATGTCAATTGATGTGCTTGTAGTAGACGAATCAACTATGATAAACGGTAATCTTTTTTTATCACTCCTACAAGCTGTACCAACCGGAGCAAAGGTAATAATCATGGGTGATGTACAGCAGCTTACACCAATTGGGAATTGTCAAGTATTTGCTGATATGCTGAATAGCGAATCGCTCCCAGTGGTTAGGCTTACAAAGCCACACAGACAAGCTATGAAAAGTGGTATTATCCCTATGTCGATTAAGGTTGCAAAACAGCAGCCGATTTTCAATCAAACGTATCAGGGTAAGTGTGTTGTCGGAGAGTTAAAAGATATGCAACTCAATATATACAACAGAGGAGAAGATATATCAGATAAGATTATTTCTTTGTTTAAAGATGAAATGCAGAAATGCAACAACATTTTAGAGGTTCAGGTCTGTATTGCAAAACGAGCAAAGGGAAATTTGAGTTGCTATACTATTAATAATGCGATTCAGAAAATATATAACCTCAACTCTCACAACACAAACAACAATAAGATAGATGTAGTGATCGGCAAAACCGAGGATAAGGTCTATAAATATACTCTTTATGTGGGAGATAAGGTTATTAACACAAAGAACAACTATAATTGTAAAGATATTTCATTACAAAAAACCTCTGTATTCAACGGCAATATCGGAATTATAAAGAGGATTGAGAAGAAAGTTGCAATAGTAGATTTTGTAGGAATAGGGGAGATTATAGTTGAGGGTGACGGATTGAAGAATCTTGAACTGGCTTACGCTTGCACAACACATAAGTTACAAGGTTCACAGTTTGATTCAGTTATTGTAGGAATTGACAACAGTAGCTATATTATGAACAATTCAGAATGGCTTTATACCGCTTTAACAAGAGCTAAAAAGTATTGTATCTTATGTGGAGAGAATAACGCTATACAAAAGGCTATCAAAACCAAAGAGGTAAAGTCTAAGCAAACATTCCTATGCGATATGTTAAGGCAAATGGAGAACAAAAGCGTATTTATTAACAAATTGTAAAAAGTAATAAAAAGAGAATTAACCCATTGACACAACCCTGTTTAAGGTGTATAATAAGTATACAGACAGAGTAATAAAAAGAGAATATGAACAGCCTGCTTACGGCAAAATTCGGTGATAAGGCGAATATTTCTATGGTACAACCATAAGTTTCAGTTCGTCTGCACCGTTTTATTACACCAATACGAGTAATAAAAAGAGAATTTATATAGAAAGGAGCGTAAAAGATGTGCGTATTGAAGATGAAGAGAACAAGTATAACAATGTTTACATAAGCGTAGACCCGAAGTTCCATAAACGTTTTCGATTAGCTAACGAGGAAGAAAAAAGAATATTGGATAGATATGATGAAGAGTG
>CAYUTE010000001.1:0-1793 GCA_964447545.1 uncultured Eubacteriales bacterium | reverse complement strand
ACGTGCTTATGGAAATTGCTTTCGATAAAGTCGGCACTAAAAAGATAATGGCAAATATGGGCGCGGTAAAGAAAATATAGGTGGGTTATGAACAGTATTTTAAAATCAGTTTTAGGCGTTTCATCGGCGGTTTTGCTTGCGCCTGCAGTTTTGTATATGCCTTTTGTAATCGGCGGCGCAGTAAAAAAATACGACGATGACTGTGAATATTTAATGATTCTCGGCTGTAATATATTAGGTGCTGATACACCCTGCAGTCAGCTTGTTGACCGAATGGACAGAGCCGTATTATATCTTAATTCTCACCCGCTCTCAAAAGCGGTTGCCTGCGGCGGCTGCTTCAGAAAAGAGCAGAAGGTTTCGGAAGCAGAGATAATAAAAAAATACTTTGTCGGCAAGGGGATTGAAGAGAGCAGAATTCTTCTTGAAGATAAATCAAGAACTACATACGAAAATTTTGAATTTGCTTTGAAAATAATTGAAGGCGACTGCGGAAAAAGCACAAATGAAACTAAAATCGCATTTCTTACAAGTGATTATCACATTTTTCGCTCGTCGGTTATTGCAAAGCAAAGCGGACTTCAAAATGTGCTTAAGGTTTCCTCTTCAACGCACGGAAAGTCATATAAAAGCTATTTGAGAGAATATTTTGTCGGATTTGACTTGGCATACAGACTGCTTCACTCGAAAAATTAAGACAAATTATGAAAATAGGAGAAGAATATGAACATTGAAGTTTATAAACTCACACCCGAAAGGCTTAATGACTTTTTATATTTCTTTGAAAATGTCGCCCATACAGACAACAAGGAATGGGACAGGTGTTATTGTATAAACTACTGCTCCGCACATAATAATTACATTACAGCAAAGAAAAAATTTGCAAATCCTGATGTAAGAAAACTCTCTGCCATCGATTATATAAACAAAGGGCTTATGCAGGGCTATCTTGCTTATGCAGACAGCAATATAATAGGTTGGTGCAATGCAAACAACAGAAACAACTGTATGCACTGCTACGGCTGGAAAAATCATATAGCAAACAAGACTATTGACAGAAAAGCAAAAGAAAAGGTTAAGTCGATTTTTTGCTTTACGGTTGCGCCCGCTTTTAGAGGAAAAGGTGTTGCCTCGGCAATGCTTGAAAAAGTTATAGCAGACGCAAAAAATGACGGATACGAATATCTCGAAGCATATCCCAATAAAGAAGAAGCCGATATGTATTACAGCTATGTTGGTCCATTAAAGCTCTATGAAAAATACGGATTTGAATTATATACCGAAACAAAATGGAGATTTGTTTTTCGGAAAAAGTTATAATACAAAGGAACTATATCTATTATGAAAGAAATTGGTTACTGCGGGAATCATTGTGAATATTTTTTTTTACTGAATGTGACGGCTGTAAGAGCGATAATCCAAGCTGTTCTTATGCTAATTTATTTGATGATAAGAAGTGCCCTAATGTTGTTTGCTGTAAAAACAAAAGTATTGACGGCTGTTGGCAATGTGATAAAGCAGACTCTTGCAACATCGGATTTTTCAGTTCGGGTGAAAATGATGCGAAAGCGTATGCTTTATACATAAAGAAACACGGAACAGAAAATTATACAGATACTGTTACAGAGTTAATAAAGGTTACGATTATCCGAGAGAGTTTAAAACAATCAATAACATTGAAAAGATTTTAGAGATATTTGAAAGAGAATAATTGTTTTGTATGGGTTGGCGACCTCGTCAACCCACAAAAAACATGATTAGTAATTGAATATATAAATTAAGGTACTGTAAAA